>CAZPCF010000033.1:0-12994 GCA_964585045.1 uncultured bacterium | reverse complement strand
ATCAGGTGCACGACCTGTTGAAAAAGATCTATTACGGAGAACGGGACGATCTTCTCCAGGGCTGGACCATCCGTGTTCCGTTCGGCGGTTCTGCGGATCGCGTGCAGCTCCTATGGCTTAAGAAAAAAACCGCGCCCATCCCATTGCCGGCTTCTGTTGATCCGGCTAAATCCCGCTCCGAGATGCGCTCCGATGGGCCCGTGGTACGCGCCGAAGAAACGCCTGCCGCCATGGTCGAACGGACCGGGGGTCTCATCATGATCATCAACAGTTACAAAAGAGAACGCCATCTCAATCCAATAAAGGCACAGAAGTTTGAAAGTGTACGGAAGGCTTCCCAAGAATTGATCGTCAAAATGGAAGCGCTGATCTCTGTCCAGCAGACGCCCGGCGCAAAGGAACTCCCCGAGGGGTTCGCCGAGGCAAAAGACCGCCTTGCTGCCGCTCTCAGGTCCGAAGCGAGGCAGATCAAGGTGCTTACGGACGTGGAACTCACGAACGTCACGGACCGGAAAGCTTTGGTCCAAGTCCTCTCGAACACTTTGCGCGAAGTCCCTCAAGGGACTGTGCTTCGGGCCGCAACGGTCAACCAAAGGCTTTTCGCGCCTCTCCAGTCGCTTGGATTTGTCCCTGATCAAACGGAAAGCGTC
Source organism: uncultured bacterium (assembly GCA_964585045.1). Lineage (GTDB taxonomy): Bacteria > Omnitrophota > Omnitrophia > Omnitrophales > Aquincolibacteriaceae > Aquincolibacterium. Next base: position 12,344 of record CAZPCF010000033.1, on the reverse strand, counting down.
ATCAACACGGTCATTGCGGCCAATGTCAAAGCTCTCCTGAACGATCCGAACACGGCGATCACAGGGGTCGCTTTTAATGGACAAGGCCGTGTTTTTGAAGTGTTTTGGCGAGGCGGTACCATGGCGTCTTTTGAGCTTGCGCAAGGGCTCTTGGAGAAAAACAGCGGCCGGGACGTTTATTCCCAGAACTTCAAAAGCTTTCTTGTTCAGGGGCCGAACAAGAGGAACAAAAGTGCTCTTGCGACCTACCTCATCAGCGGGCTTATCAGGGTCCGCGAAGGTTTTCTTGTAAACCCGGTCAACTTCTCGCTGCCGGATGAAGCAAATGTGCGAACGCTCGCGAGCGGTATTTCTGCGGAGCCTGTTCCGGTTATCAGTGAAAGATCCTACAAAGAGCAGGTAGAAGCCGAGAGAGCAGCGGAACGGTTGCGCATTGCGGAAGAGAACCGCCTTACCGAACAGAAAGAGGCGATGAAAAAGCTCGAGAACGAGCGCTTGCAAGCGGAGGCTCAGGAGACCCGGGAGAAGATCCAGCGCCAGGGGGTCCTGATGAAACGCGTCATAATTGCCGCAGCCCTTTTCGCGGTCGTCTGGAGCGCGGCATATTTTGCCGAAATTATTTTTCGCGAACGGAAAGCGGAAAAGGAACAAATTGCCCTCCGGGACAAACAACAGCTGGAAGCGATCCAGCGATTAGGACAGGTGAACAAGGACGCCGCGGATTTGCTCGAAAAAGGGGTTCGCGAAAAGTTCTTCGAAAAATTCCCCGGTAATCCGGAAGAGAAAAATGCCTTACTTAAAACAATCGGACTCAAGGTGAAAAACAACGAAAAGATCGATATGAGTGACGTGATGCGGCTTCTCGTTTATGAGGAGATCTCAGAAGGGATCACTCGAACGGATGAAAAACTCTTCGGGAGCGTATCCCGTGAAGATTTTGACAAGTGGATCGCTGGATCGATCCTGAAGGCGGACCCGCGGTTTATAGACGTTGCCATGACCCGCGGGCAGTACGAAAAAATGAATGCGGACAAGGGGACCGCCAAGGAATTGCTTCTTCCCCAGGCGGTTGAATTGTTTAATGATGTGAACCGGGCGAAGACCGGTAAGGGCGTGGGGAAGAGCCCCGAGGAGCTGAAAGCGAAGGCGGTAAAGCTTCTTTCGGACATCGGCGAAGCTAAATCGCAGGAACAACTCGCGAAAACAGCCTTCCTCCGTCTTTGGGTCATGACGGCCGAAAAGGAAGGTCTGCTTCCCGCGGATCCCAAGCGGCAACTTACTGTTGCGGCCATCCAAAGGACCGTTTCCGATGATCAGCAGCGCACCGCGGATCTTTTGGACGGCGATCTCGCGATCGGTCTTTCACAGATCATGACCGACCTTCAAACCGGGCTTCCGGCGGAACAGGACAAAAAGCAGAATGTCCCGCAGAAAGAGGCTTCGGATCGATCTGAGATACGTGAACAAATTGAAGAATCGAGACTCGCGTCTTTCGCCACACAGAAAGCGGACAGGCAGGACTCGGCAATGCTTTTAACAAGTCTCGAGTCCCTAGTCCCTAGTTCCGGGCCTCTACAAATCAGAACGACGGAGGAATTTTTCAGGATCAATGTTGAAAAGGGCGGCGGGTCCGAGCACGGTGTCCGCGCCGTGACTGAGAAGATCATGGACGGGATCATTCCTCTTTTTGCTTACACACTGAATGCGGCAGAACTTCTGATCCCGGTTGCCGCGCGAGTTCCCGCGGTTCAAAGGATCCACGCCGAAGCGGCAAAACGCGTGTTGGGGCTTGCCCCCAACATCGGCTATGCCTTTATCCTGGGTTCGGACCTGGCGCTTCGTAAGGGCATGATCGAAATGGCAAAAACAATTCTCAAGGACAGCGCCTTTGCGATCCTTGTAAAAAATGATCCGGTCATGGTGGCGAAAGCCGAAGCCTGGATCAAACAGGAGGGCCTGCAGGAACGCGTGTTCGTCATTACGGATGTTAAACTTGCCAGAGTCAAGCTATCCAAGCCCGGAGCGGCTCTCAGGGGCCTGATCAGCTCTGACGAACTTATGCTGGCCGAGGAATTGAAAGCCGAAGTGAAGGACGATCTCATCGTGATGAACAGGGGCATGCAACAACGGTTCCTGAACGCCGCCGGTCAATTGTTCCAATCTCTCGCAGACAAGATCGCCGCAGAGTTCTCCCTTGCAAGGTCTGCATAGCCTTGCAAGGCGTTTAGCGGCAAACGGGGAACACAGAACGATAAAGATTTTCGTTAGCCGTTTCCCGTTCCCCGCGAATCGGGATTACGTTATAATCCCCTTTCTATGACCAGCCCAAAAACAATCCCGATTCGAATAGGCCACAGCCCCGACCCCGACGATGCGTTCATGTTTTACGCCCTTGCTAAAAACAAGATCGATATGCGAGGGTTTCGCGTCGAGCACGTGATCGAAGATATTGAATCCCTGAACCAGCGTGCGCTCAAGGGCGAACTGGAGGTCACGGCCGTCTCCTGCCATGCGTATGCGTATTTGGCGGACAAATATCTCGTGATGCGGTCCGGAGCGAGTGTTGGCGACAATTATGGACCCATTTTAGTACGGAGTACGGAGTACGGAGTACGGCGTGGAATTAAAAGCTCCGTATGCCGTACGCCTTCCGCCGCACAGAAAGTAGCTGTTCCGGGTAAATTAACTACCGCCAATTTGGTTCTTCAGCTTTACGAAAAATTGGAAGTTGGATCTCCGTACGCCTTACACCGCACGCCTTTCGAGCTGGTTTTCATGCCCTTCGATAAAGTTTTTGACACGGTGAAATCAGGGGAAGCCGACCTCGGTCTTGTGATCCACGAAGGGCAGATCACGTTCGCAGAACACGGCTTTGAGAAGGTTCTCGACCTCGGCGCATGGTGGCATGAAAAGACGAAACTGCCAATGCCGCTTGGGATCGATGTCATCCGCCGCGATTTGGGTCCTGAGGCGATCGCGGCATTCTCCAGGCTCTTTAAGGAAAGCATCGAATATGCCTTGAACCATCGCGCAGAGGCTTTAGAATACGCGAGCCAATTCGGCCGGGGGATCTCAGGAGACCTCAATGATCGGTTCGTTGCGATGTATGTGAACGACCGCACGGTTGATATCGGTGAAGACGGGGAAGCGGGGTTCCTCAAATTGCTCGACATGGCTTTTGAGCATAAGATCATCCCGAAGAAAATTAATTTAGAATTCATATGATTTAGCGCAATGCGCAACGATCAACGTACAACGGAAGATCAAACGTTGCGCTTTGCGCGTTGAGCGTTGTGCCAAGGGGATTTATGTCCAACGATGAATTAAGAGTTCAAACGGTAGAAATTGCCAAGAAACATAAAGCGAGCTGGATCCAGCTCGGGCAGCACCTGTTCTCCATCTACAAGAACAAGCTTTACAAGGAATGGGGCTATCAGGCGTTTGAGACCTATTGCCGGAAAGAGCTTAATATCCGTGATACGACGGCGTCGAAGCTCATCAAATCCTATTCTTTCCTTGAAAAAGAAGAACCGCGCATCGTAAGATCCAGCTTTGCCGAAGATGAGGCGCCGCGCAAAATTCCTGACTACGAAGCGGTGAACGCATTACGGCTCGCCAAAAATAATAAAAATATTCCCACTAACGAATTCGCGGAGCTTCGCAATGATGTCCTGAACGAAGGCAAAGAAGTCAAGGAAGTCCGGGCCCAGGTGAAGAAGATCCTCGAGACCCATGCGCCGAAGGAAACGCCCGAGATGAAAGATCAGAAAAGGGGTTCGATCCTTAGGCGGCTGATAGGTTTCCTGAATTCCGCGAAGACCCAGCTCGAGGAAGAAGACCTTGTGCCGGATTATCTTTTAAAGCAGATCGATACATTAACGCAGAAGCTTGAGGATCAACTCAGCTAATCGCACAACGGGCAACGCGCAACGGTCAACGTAAGAACTAAACCAGTCAGCTTTTCGCCGTGCGTTGCGCTTTGCGCGTTGAGCGTATCGTAGCAGCCTTTATTCCTTCGGTTATCAACGTCTCTTTCTTTTTCCTTGGCCATTCCTTCACTTCGCATTCCCGGATCAGCGCGCTCGAACGGTCACCGCATGCTTCAGAATAAAGCATCTCCACGGGTCCACGGGTACGGGTGTAACGGGAAGCCTTGCCGTCCTGGTGCATTTTGAGGCGCCGCTCAAGATCTTTGGTGATGCCCGTGTAAAACGATCCATCGCGGCATTTCAGGATATAAAGAGACCACTTGTCTGGGCTTTTCCCGGCAGAGTCTTTCCGAGGCAGGGGACAGGCAGTTAGTGAATGTCTGTCCCCTGACTTTCTGCGGCGGGAAGCCTTTTTCTTTTTTTCGAGGCCCGCGAGCATTCTTTTATAGGTGGGATGCATCTAAAAGACTGTAAGGGGTACGGCGTACGGAGTACGGCGAAAGAAGTTTTTACTCCGTACGCCTTCCGCCTTACTCATTTTTTGAACTTATGATGATACTTCACGGTCACAAAGACGACTCCGGTAAAGAAAATAACGTTCATCCAACCGAAAGCGCGGAAGGCGAAGTCCTGGGAGGTTAGGGCCACAGGAGACATGAGAAGGATGCAAAACCAAACCCCGAAGAGCCAAACCAGGCTAATATCGTCGGCGGATTTTCGTTTAATGATCCGCATGATAAGAGGGATATTAAAAAGGGGCAGAAGGGCTCCTGCCCACGCGCTTAAATGCATCAAGAATTTCATAAAACCTCTCGTTTTATAAAAGCTGAGACTAATTCCTCGGGACATGCGTTGTTTTTAATTTTTACGAGTCCCGAGGAACGAGTTCCGAGTCAAATCTCGAGTTGTCTCGGGAATTTTGTGAGGTTCTTGCAACCCCTTTTTGTTACGACGACCACGTCCTCTAAACGCACGCCACCCACGCTCTTGTAATAAAGCCCCGGTTCTACGGTCACGACCTGCCCGGCTTTCAGAATATCATCTCCCGTGCTGATGCGGGGAGGTTCATGGATCCCCAAGCCAAGGCCGTGGCCGGTGCTATGAAAAAATCCCTGCATACGGCCATCTTTAAGTCCTGTCTTGAAGCCTAGTTGCGTGAACCTGGCTTGAATGGCTCCATGGATTTTTTTACTGGCCACCCCATGACGGATCATTTTAAAGGCAATGTCTTGGCCTTCTTTGACTGCCGCGTACATTTTCTTAAGGCAGGGAGCGGCCTTGCCCCGCACCACGGTGCGCGTGAAATCCGCGTAATAAAGCGTTTTCTCGCTGCGCGGGAAAATATCCATAATGACCGGCTGGTGAGCGTAAAGCGGGCCGGAGCCTTGATCGTGTGGGTCGACCGAGTGATGACCGCAGGATACAATCGTGTGTTCGCCCATGCAACCATTTTTCAAAAGCGACCCATGAATGACTTTTTTAATAGTTTCACTCGTGAGGATCTTTCCTGAAAAATAAAGTTTGTTCTTCCGGATCACGGACCTTTTCAGGATCTTGATGGCCTCGCCGGCGGCTTTTTCTGTAGCGCGTAGCGCCTGAGTGATCGCCGCGATCTCGGCCGGGCTCTTGGTCAGGCGCTCTTCAAAGAAAAGCCTTTTTTTATATTGGATCTTTAAGCCATAGCGGCGAAGGGGTTCATAATAGCGAACCGGAAAATCCCCCGGGACAAGAACGCTTTTGATTTTTTGTTTTTTCAGGAAATAAAGGACCATCTCAATGAACGAACACGCCTTTTTGTGCCTTTTCTTGTATCCGGCGGCGAGGAGGGAAGTGGAAAAGACTTTGTCGACACGGGCCTGTTTTTTGGCGCGATCGACCTCAAGATCACCCACCAAGATATACTTTTTGCCGCGGGCTTGGATGAAAACAAAAGCGTCGGGCGCGATGAATTGTGTCGCGTAGTAAAGATCCGCGTCTTTTTCGCTCGAGGCGATGATGAGTAAATTCTCTTTTGACATAAGGTAAGAATAACATGCCTGAAGCGTAAAGCGCAACGCACAACGCGCAATGAATAAACAAGGCAGTTCGTCGATCGTTGAGCATTGACCGTTGCGCGAGCAGTTTTTAGTCATTGACGCCATTCGGGAAAGCCGTTAGACTCCGCTGTCTTTTTCCTCTATACAAATCAACCAAGGCATTCATAATTTAATGGAAAAGCTTTCCGTAGAACAACTTAAGGCGAAGGCAAAATTAGTTCGCCGCCACATCGTCGAGATGACCGGAGCTGCGGCCTCGGGGCATCCCGGCGGGTCTCTTTCTGCTACCGAAATGCTGGTAGCCCTCTATTTCAACCTCATGGACCACAATCCCCAGGACCCGCAGTGGCCCGATCGCGACCGGTTGGTCCTTAGTAAGGGCCACGCTTCGCCGGCCCTTTATGCGGCGCTTGCTGAAGCCGGGTATTTTGATCCAAAAACCCTCACGGATTTTCGCAAGCTCGGCAGCCCGCTCCAAGGACATCCGGACCGTCGCAAACTTCCCGGCGTGGAGGCTTCCACGGGTTCGCTAGGACAAGGCCTCTCGATGGGGATCGGCATGGCGCTTGCGCGGAGGCTGGACAAAAAAAGTTATTACACCTATGTCGTTACAAGCGACGGCGAGATGAATGAAGGCCAGACCTGGGAAGCGGCCGCAATGGCAGCACATCATAAGGTCGATCATTTGATCGCGTTTTTGGATTACAACAAGTTCCAACTCGACGATTCCACAAAAAACATTTGCGACATGGAACCTGTAGTCAACAAGTGGAAGGCTTTTCGCTGGCATACGTTTGAGATCGACGGGCACGATGTGAAACAGATCCTTAGCGCGGCGGCAAAGGCCAAGAAGATCAAAGGCCAGCCGGTCATGATCATCGCGCATACGGTCAAGGGCAAAGGCGTCTCTTTCATGGAAGGAAACAATGCTTTTCATGGCGTCGCGCCGACGCGCGAAGAGGTCGAAAAAGCTTTAAAGGAATTATCCTGACTTGCCCCGTTAGATCCTTAACCAAAGGACCTGACGCGGAAGTTTGCAGCTGAGAGATTATTTTTAGAAATTTACTATTTAGAGAGGATCCAACAAGGTGAACAAAATCCTAGGCAAGGCCACGCGGGACGCTTACGGGGAGACGCTTGTCGAGATCGGCAAGACGGATCCGAATGTGGTCGTGCTGGACGCGGATCTTTCCAAATCCACAAAGTCCGCGATGTTCGGGGAAAAATTTCCGGACCGGTTCTTCAATGTCGGGATCCAGGAAGCGAATCTGGTGGGAGTGGCCGCAGGGCTTGCCTCTTGCGGGAAGATCCCTTTTATCTCCAGTTTTGCGTCATTTCTTATTAGCAAGGGTTTTGACCAATTTCGCATGAGCGTCGCGTTCTCGGAGCTCAATGTCAAAGTGATCGGCTCCCACGGCGGCATTACGGTCGGGGAAGATGGTGCCTCGCAGATGTCGATCGAAGATGTTGCTCTCATGACAAGCCTTCCCGGTTTTGTAGTGATGGTCCCGAGCGATGAGATCTCCACTCGGGCCTTGGTTTTTGAGACCGCAAAGCATTCCGGTCCCGTCTATATCCGCACGGGCAGGCCGAAAGCACCGGCCGTTCATAACACCGGCACGGATTTCAAGATCGGTAAAGGGGTCCGATTGCGCGAAGGAAAGGATCTGACGATCATCGCCAACGGCATGGAAGTTTTCGAAGCGCTTGAAGCGGCGGAGCGTCTCGCCGAAGACGGCATCGGCGCAAGTGTTATTGATATGCACACCGTGAAGCCGCTGGATACGGACCTCATTCTGGAAGAGGCCAGGCGGACCGGGCATGTTCTGGTCGCGGAAGAACATCAGATCTGGGGCGGCCTTGGAAGCGCGGTCGCGACCTTCCTCGCGAAGAAACATCCTTGCAAGATGGGTTTTGTGGCCATCCAAGACACCTTTGCGGAGTCCGGCAAGGCGGACGAACTTTTAGAAAAGTACGGCCTCACCCATCCCCACATTATCAAAGCCGCGAAAAAGATCCTGGGCCGCTAAGCAATTTTCGTAAAGTTTTCTGGGAGTTTAAACCGCAACATGTCATCTCTAAGAGCTCATTTTTTCTTGTCTCTTTGCTTCTTGCTTCTTGGACCCTCTCCATTTCTCCGTGCTGGCACAGGCGAAAAAGCCATGGTGGTCACCCCGGACTTCCGTGCGACGCAAGCCGCTTTAGAAGTATTGAAGCGGGGCGGGAACGCGCTGGATGCGGCCGTGACCGCACAAGGAGTGCTCAACGTAGTCGAACCGCAAACTTCCGGGATCGGCGGCGGCGGTCTCTTTCTTTTTTATGATGTTGGCACAAGGCGAATACTTTCTTTTGACGGGAGCGTCAAAGCTCCCGAAAAAGCTTTCCCGAAGATGTTTCTGGATAAGAATGAGAAGCCTTTCCCCTATCAGCCGGACCGAAATACGGGCGGGCTTCCGGTCGGTGTCCCGGGACTGTTGAAATTGATGGAAGAAGTCCATGCCAAATATGGGACTCATAAATTCCCGTTCGCGACGCTCTTTGAGCCGGCGATCCGTTACGCGGAAGAAGGAACGGAGGTATCCACCGGTCTCGCCGGGGCGCTTCGCGAGAATACAAAAAGAATAGCGCTTTTAGATCCCGAGGGGGCAGTTTTTTTTAAGGATGGCATTCCTCTCGGGAAAGGACAAAAATTCTCCCAACCCGAACTTGCCAAGGCGTTCCGTCTGATCCAAGACAAAGGAGCAAAGGTTTTTTATGAAGGCGAGATCGCAAAAGCAATAGCGCGCGTCATTCGCAAGAACGCCTATCGGGCGGGTTTGTTGGACAAAAGAGACCTTGAGAACTATACGATCGCGGCGCGCGCCCCCATTCATACAACTTATCAAGGATACGATCTTTTCAGCGCGGGACCTCCGGCAGACGGAGGAGTGATGTTGTTCCGGGGGCTCAACATCCTTTCCCGCTTCGGGATTCCCGGTTTTGGACAGGTTCCGGAGACGTACCATCTTCTCGGAGAAACGCAGAAGATCGCTTTTTCAAACCGTGCAGGCGTGGCCGATCCGGATCTTTTTGATGTCCCGCTCAACGAACTTCTTTCGGAAGCATGGGCGCAGGACCGGACGAATGTCATCAAATTCGATCAAGTCCTGAGGCCCGGTGAGGAGAAGGGCGGGGGGTTAGAGAGAGAAAAAAAGCGCACAGGGTCTTCCGTCATGATCGTAGACCCGCAGGGAAATATCGTGATTCTTGCCGCGACGCTTGGGGATGCGTTCGGCTCGGCACTGAGAGTGCCAGGTTACGGTTTTTTCTTAAATGACCTACTTACCGATTTCACCGCAGATCCATCCTCCGTGAAGGACCCACAGTCAGCGGAACTTGTTTCCGGGGGGCAAAGACCGCGCGGAGCGGAGGCTCCCACATTCATTTTTAAAGAGGGAAAGCCCTCTATTTTGTTGAACGCTTATGGTCCGGACGATCCGGCGGCCGTGCTTTTAAATGTGCTGGTCCAGAAGCTCGATCTTGGAGCGTCCTGCTCCGGAGCCATGGGATCCCCGAGGCTTTTAGTCCGGAGCAGGGCTCTTCGTATGGAGTCCGGACTTTATGATCAGGAGAAGGTGCGGTTGAATCTCGCTCTTTTGGGGCATGATATCGAAAAAGAAGACCCGGTCGGAATTGCGCAAATAGTTTGTTTTGATGGGGGTTCTGGTAGAATAGAGGGCGAAAGCGACCCCCGTGCGAGCGGAGAGGCCGCCGGTTTTTAACCCCATGTCTAGCCGGCGCATACAAGATTTATAATAAGAGGAGGAGACCCAAGGTGATCCTACACAAAGGTAAATATCTTAATTTGATCTGCGAAGACAGCTGGGAGTATGTCAAACGGAACCATTGCAGCGGCATCGTGGTTATTGTGCCGATGACCAAGGACGGAAAGGTTATTTTTGTCGAACAGTTCCGACGGCCCGTGGAGGCCCAGGTGATCGAATGGCCTGCCGGCCTTGTCAACGACAAGACGTCGCATGATCCCGAGACGATGGAGGCAGCTGCCCGTCGCGAACTTTTTGAAGAGACCGGTTATGAGGCGGAGCATTTATCGCTTTTGGTGGGGGGGCCTGTCTCAAGCGGTTTGAGTTCCGAGATCGTCACCTTCTATCAGGCTTTGGATGTGGTCAAAAAGGGGCCCGGAGGCGGAGACGCAAGCGAATCTATCAAGGTCTACGAAATACCGCTCAAAGAAGCGGATATTTGGCTTTATGAGATGGAAAAAAAGGGATTCCTTGTGGACCCGAAAGTCTATGTGGGGCTGTATTTCTTAAAAACCTAAAAGTGCTCAGCGCACAAAGCGCAACGCGCAACGCAAAGCTTTTCCGTTGTGCGAGAAGGATTTCTATGGCTGACATTACGATCTATCAAAAACCAACCTGTGCCACCTGCAAGGAGGTCTATCAGATCTTAAAAGAGGCGAATGCGGATTTTGACGCGATAGATTATTTCACCGATCCGATCCCCAAAGCGAAGCTCAAAGAACTCATCCAGAAACTAGGTTTGCCGGTCGAGGAATTGATCCGCAAGAAGGACCAGCTTTTCCAGGATCTCCGGCTTGGTGAAAAGCAACTTACCGAGGGGCAGTGGCTGGATCTTTTGGCGATCTATCCCGATCTTCTTCAGCGTCCCATCGTAGAAAAAGGCGATAAGGCGATTGTCGCAAAACCCGCCAGAAAAATAAAAGAATTTCTAATGCCGGCAACGCCCATGGAGATGCCCGGGTCCGGCTCGGAACACGACGCGCAAAGCGCAACAGAAGGATCAAACATTGCGCGTTGACCGTTGAGCGTTGTGCGATTTTTGGTTAAAATATCTCTGTAAAACATCTAACCCGGAGGGACAGTATGAACGAGCAGGAAAACAAGCCTTTCGCATATTCCCAGGACGCCGTTTTTTCAAATTTCATGCAGCGAGTGTACCAGTGGATGGCCATGGGGCTCGCGCTCACCGGTCTCGCAGCCTTCGTCACGATCAGCAATACTTCGCTCCTGCGCTTTCTTTTGCATGGCGGTATGTGGGTTTTCTTTATCGCAGAGTTCGTTTTGGTCATATGGCTTACCCGAAGCCTCCAGAAGATCTCAGTCCAGGCGGCGACGGTCGGATTCCTGGCCTTTTCTGTGCTGAACGGCATCACGATCTCAGGGATCTTCCTCGTTTATACTTCCGCTTCGATCTCCGCGACCTTTTTTATCACGGCCATGACGTTCGCGGGCGTGAGTGTGTACGGGTGGGTGACCCGGCAGGACCTGACCTCGATCGGAAGTTTCTGTTTTATGGCTCTTATCGGGGTGATCGTCGCAAGCATTGTGAACATGTTCTTTCATTCGCCTGTTTTTCAGTGGATCATCTCTTACTGTGGTGTCGCCGTTTTTATCGGGCTTACGGCCTATGACACGCAGCGGCTTAAGGCCATCCATCGCAGCATGTCGAACGCGCCGGAACAGCTCGCGATCGTCGGCGCCCTGATGCTCTATCTGGATTTCATTAACATGTTCTTGTTCTTACTGCAGATCTTCGGCCGGCGCCGGTAACCAAAAGAACATTTTCAACGGATATTATGCTTTACCAGCTGTTACGCGGTACTCCGTACGGCGTACGGCGTACGGAGAAGAAATGATCGACGTTCAATCTCTCACGATGCATTATGGCCCGGCGATCGCGCTAGACCATGTCTCCTTCCAAGCGAATCCAGGCGAAGTCTTGGGGCTTCTCGGTCCCAACGGAGCAGGGAAGACGACCGCCATGAGGATCCTCACGACCTATCTTTTTCCCTCCTCGGGTACGGCGAAGGTCGACGGGTTCGACATTCTTGAAGATCCTATCGAGGTCCGCAAACGCATCGGCTACTTGCCCGAAACGGTTCCGCTTTACGGTGATATGCGGGTCGAGGAATATTTGAAATTTGTGGGCAAAGCGCGCGCGCTTGAAGGGGCCCAACTCGCGGAACGACTCGCATGGGTCAAAAACGCCTGCCAGCTCAAGGCCGTGTGGAAACACCTTTTATGTGAACTTTCCAAGGGATTTGGCCAGAGGGTGGGGCTTGCCCAGGCCTTGATCCATGATCCCAAAGTCCTGATCCTGGATGAACCCACTTCAGGGTTAGACCCGATCCAGATCATCGAGATCCGCTCCCTCGTGAAAAGTCTCGCCAAAGAAAAGACCATTGTTTTTTCCACGCATATCTTGCAGGAGGTCGAAGCCCTGGCCGATCGCATTGTGATCCTCAATGAAGGAAAACTTGTGGCGCAGGGAACGAAACGGGAACTGGCGGAGAAAGTCCAGAACTCCGGAAAGGCGGCGCGGGACCTCAGCCTGGAAGAGATCTTTATCCAGTTAC
>CAZPCF010000032.1:0-13174 GCA_964585045.1 uncultured bacterium | reverse complement strand
TATAACCACCACAATAAAGAATAGGAGAACCATCGTTTCCCGCTCAAAGGGGCCGGAGGAAATGATCCTATGAATCAGCCACATGCTGTAATATAAAAAATAATTTACCAAAAAACCTTTAACAACCAGTTCGATCCTATCAGTCGATCCGGGAAATAGGTTCTGAATAATAAAGATGCCCGGCACAAAATAGAGAAGCGCTATGCCGCAAAAAATGGTCGCGGCCGATACGCATTGCAATAATAAAGGATGAGGACCTAACAAGAAGGCGGATACAGGGACTTCGCTCCAGTCCATACCCCGATGCCATGCCAGGAACACACAGCCGGCAACGTATAGTAAAAGCAACGATGCTGAGAACAGGAACTGTTTCAATAAAGACTTACGGGCAAACATTTTTTATCGCGATCCTCATGGAGTCGAAAAAAGCCCTCAGGAACCACTTCAACTCGTCCAAGGACCTTATGGTCCTTAAGATATCCACGATCTTGCGTGCCCTGAGATAGAACCTCCGGTATGCCACCCTGAAAGAAAGAACCACATTCCTCTCGGTCAGAGAATCAGAAGCAAAAAATGCCTTGTTCCCAAAGAAACCGGAATCCACCCCGCCTTCCATATCTTGCAAGAATTGCACGCGGGGCCTGATCTCTTCGAACATCTCGGTTCCCGGCATAGGACAGCAAATAGCAAAATTCGCAAAATGCGGATCGAGCCGGATCGAGAAATCTATGGTCTTTCTCATGGTCGCTTGGGTATCTCCCGGAAATCCAAGGATAAAAAAAGCATGCGTAATGAAGCCCAAAGCGCGGGCAGCTTTTGTGATACCCAAGGCTCTTGGCAAGTCTATTTTCTTTTTTATGCTCGTTTGTATGTTGGGGTCGGCTGTCTCAATAGCAAAACCTATTTTGAAAACACCGGCCTTTTTCATCTTCAGAAGAAGTTCTTCATCAATACTGTCGATCCTGACGCCATGCTGGAGATTGACCCATAGCTTATGGCCTGAGCTTATAATTCCTTCAAGGATCTTTTTCGCCCTTTCCTTATCAAGGCAAAAGTTATCATCCAAGATATCCAGCTGTTTAATCCCATAATTCCTGACCAGGTGATCTATTTCCCGAATAACGCGCTCGGGAGAATGGGCTCTCCATGAGTACCCAAAAATGCTTCGATTACAAAAGGTGCATCTGGAGGGACAACCCCTGCTTGTAAAGATAAAACCTACCGGTGAACTCCGGCTACGGGTCTTATATTGCCGTAATTCCGGCAACAAATGATAGGCTGGCAAAGGCAAAGAATCCAAATCACTTATCAAGGGCCGCGAGTGACCATAAGCATCCCTCGGCGATCCTTTGAATCGAAAACCTTTTATGTTCGCTAATTTATCTTTATGGCTCAACGATCCTGCAACCTCTAAAAGGGTAAGCTCGCCTTCCCCCACTACCACGCCGTCAACGCCTTTGGCCTTGTTAAAATCAAACTCTGATAAGGAAGATACATAGGGCCCACCTAGAACGACCAGTGAATCCGGATAGGTCTTTTTAAGCATGTGGGCACACTCTAAACTTTTCTTATAATTTGTTATGGTCGTCGATAACCCTATCAGGTCCGGCTTATGGTTAAACTGTCCTGCTATTCGGGAACAATCCAAATCCATCAAATGGGCATCGATAACCCGGACATCATGTCCGCCCCTCTCCAAAACAGCGCCAAGATATAAAAGCCCCAAGGGAGGCATTATCATGGCGGAGTTAATACCCTGGGCGCTCCCGGGGGGGGGATTTATAAGAACAACTTTCATGAAAAATAATTACCGGCAAGCTTTGTGGCCAGTGCGTATACATTGGCCCCTAGAACCCTGTCAAGAGCATTGACAAAGATGTCTATCTGCTCCTGGGTCACGATCAATGAAGGGTTAACGAAGAGATAATCCTCCTTGCCTCCAACATAGGTGAGTATATCTTCCTTGGAGAACAGTTCCGATACAACGACCGCCGGGAACAAGCCTATAAGGGCATCCCTCAGCCCCGGCATCCGACGCATAAAATCCAGTCCAAAAATCTTTGAAGATTGGTAGAAATCTATGGCGCAAAGCAGGCCAATACACCGAACATCCTTAATGTATTGAGGATACTTGTTTTTCAAATATTCAAGCCTCGATAAAAGATAAATGCCCTGTGATCTCGCGTTTTCCACCAAGTCCTCATCATTGATGATGTTCAAAGCCTCGATAGCGGTGGCACATTCTTCACCCAGTCCTCCAAAAGTGGTCGAGTGAATAAGGCATCGGGCCATGGGGCCGTAAGTCCGCTTGAAAATATCCGGCCTTACCGTGTAGCCAGCTATGGAGGCCTTGCCGCCCCCTAATGATTTTGAGAAAGTCACAATATCCGGTTTCACTCCTTCATGTTCAAAAGCGAACATTTTCCCTGTTCTTCCAAAACCCGTGAAGACCTCGTCAAAGATCAAAAGGATGTTTTTCTTCTTGCACAAAGCGGCAAGTTTATTGAGATAGCCTTGAGGCGGGATGATGACCAAATCGGCCTTAATAGGCTCCAAAATCATTACTGCGATGTCATGCTGCCCCCCGGAACTCCTGAGCTTGATCAGATCTGCTACGGCCTCTACATCACCATATTTCACTTCGAAACAGCCATCCAAAGTCTTAAACAGCTCCTTATACGGCTTGGAAAAGTCTCCCGACACGGACATGGTCCCAAAGGTTTTCCCGTGATAGCCTAAGTCGGTATAGATGATCTTATCCTTTTGATGAGCCTTTTGATATAAGAGCGCCATTTTAAGCGCGCCCTCGTTAGCCTCTGCCCCACTGTTACAGAAAAAAGAATATTTTAATTCTCCGGCGAAAATCTCGGCCAAGTTCCGGGCCAATACGCTTTGGTATTGCGAAATGAATGCCTTGCATATCTCCAGATTTTTATTTTGATTGAACTTTCTTCTCACCTCTAAAATGCGCGGATGATTATGGCCGTGATTCAACACACTGAGGCCTCCGGAAAAATCCAGGATCTTCCTGCCGCATTCTGTATGGAGATACATGCCCTCCGCACGCACGATTTTGTACTTAGCAAAACCCAAGATTTTTAGGAATGCCGCGATCCCAGGGTTCACATGATCTTGATAAAAACCAACGATGGTTTTTTGGGGCAGGCTATCGACTTCTGCTGAGCTGATGAGCTTATATTTTTTTGCACACATATAGCCGTCTTTCTTTTGAAGCTTACAAGGGATTGTTGCGTCTGTGCATTATAGCTGCAGCCAAAGACCTTTGCATGCCCTCATAAAACGAAACTTTGGGAGTGTAACCAAGACTTTTCTCCAGCCTGTTGATGTTGCATATTTTATCAATAGTAAAAATACGGGAGCGACTTTTCGGGAAAGGAAAACATGAAATGATCGTCGCCCAAAAACGAGGCCATTGAATCGGAGACCTAAAACCGCATATTTTTGATATGTAGCAGAAAAGTTCCTTAATGGTAACCGCCTCTTTGTCAGAAACGATATAAGTGCCCTCGTATGCCGCATCGTTAAAGACAGCAAGCATCATCACATCAAGCAGGTTCTGGATATAAACCAAAGGATACCTGTTCGCTCCGTCACCTACAATCGGCAATACCCGAAACCGTAAAAGAGATACGACCAGGAACAACCAATGTGAGTCATCCTCTCCGTAAACCAGAGTCGGTCTAATGATCGCGATCTTGAGGCCTTTATCTCTATAGCTGACGGCTAGCCTCTCTGCTTCTATTTTCGATTGGCCGTAAGTCCCTAGCGGAGCATAGGATGAACTGTCGCTAAGATCAACTCCCGGATTTCCCGATATGACACTTATTGAGCTGAGGTAGATAACTTTCTGTATCTTGGCGTCCATACAAGCATCCAGAACATTTCTTGTCCCTTCAACATTTATCTTTCTTAAAGCTTGGATCGAGGTATTCTTCGTGTAAGCAGCACAATGAAATACGACATCCGGTTTTTCCTCGTTAAAAATTTCTGCCAGTCTTTCTCTGTCCAGAATATCAAGATATACGGTCTTCATACTGTCTTGGAACGAATCCAATTTTCCGATCGCCCTACCCCCACAAACCACTTCAAAGCCTTCAGCCAGGCATCTTTTTGCAAGATTCTTGCCAATAAAACCTGTAGCACCTGTTATGAGCACTTTCATTTTTTGACTTTTTTCGCCTCATCCGCCTCGCGTTTAACTTCCTGGGTCTTATTCAGAGATCGATACATATCGACAATCCCTCTCAGCTTGAGGCTTTTCAACAAATTGACCTCCAGATAAGATGGACACCAGCATTGATTGCATTGATACGGCAAATATAGATCTCGAAAAGTTTTTTTAAAACCATTCTTTACAGGGACCAGATATTTTTCCGCATGCGGGAACATGTCACAAATAGAAACTTTGCCTTCAGGATCAATGTAACAAGAGATCAGGCCCATCAAACAAGATATCCTTGCGGGTTCCGGCCAACGGTAAAGATGGCGTAATCCACTAACACTATTCCTGATCAGCCTATTCCCTTTTATTTTGCTTTCGATCAGAAAATCGATGACTTTTTTATATTCACCTCTCTCGGGAAGTTCGAAGCTAATGTCTTTTTTGTCACTCCCACAACTATTCTGATTCGCCGGCTTAAAATAAACGCCAACATTATATTGGCTGGCCACCTTGAGAATATAAGGAATACTAAGGATATTCCATTTGGAGATCACGGTGGTTATATTGACGTCCATGCCATTCTCTTTACAAATACCTATTGCTTCGATGACCCGGTCATGAACGCCCTCGCCCCTGACCGCATCGTTAATTCGCGCAGGACCATCCAGACTTAGTTTGATTGAATCTGCCTTGCGGATCTTATGGATCTGTCCCTTAGCCAGAACCCCATTGGAATTAACCGAAACGAATATTCCCTTGGACTTGCAGTATTCGATTATTTCCGGCAGATCGTCCCTGACAGAGGGCTCCCCCCCCGTGAAGGAGATCAATTTATTGCCGCAAGCAGCAAGCTCATCAATGATGCTGAAGATACGTGCCGTATCCAACTCTTTGATCTCGTTCTCCCAAAAACCACAATATTTACACCGCAGATTGCATCGATACGTTAGATGCCAACTGACAATCAATGGTATTTTGCGCTTGAATACCAAAGCGGAAAATGCTTTTGTGAATACATCTAATTTTTCCAAAAAGTTCATCTTATCTCCCAACAATCATCTCTTACGGCCCCGGTGAGCCATTCGGCTTCTTTATATGGTGGTTTTCACCGTAAAAAATATATTTTTCATGGAGAACTGGGATGCGGGACTACCACAATCACGACAAGGGATGCCCTCGGCATAATGCTTCCTGAAGTGCTCGGCAAATGACGAGTTCCAGATATCACTTAACTTCATATTCCCGGAATCTCCAAAGACTATCTTGCCCTCATAATCTTGGCAACAGGGCGATATTTTGCCGTCGTATAATACGGTCGCGGTAGTCCATGGGCTGCTGCACTTTGTGTTATTTTTTTTCTTTGCGCCCGCAAGCTTTAGATCTCTGATCTCCTGGTCGCCTCCCCAATCATGCATCATCGGAATATTACAGTGATCCACATATTCGCCCAGAGACTTCTTCACAGAATCTCTCTGGCCGGCGTTCAGTTTCATCTCTATGAAGTTGGCGACGACCACGGGCTTATTCCGTTTCAGCTGCCGCTTATAACTCTTGATTGCCTTTAGATTATTTATAACGCAGTCAAAATCACCATTAATACATATCGATTCATAAGTGGCTTTGTTGACTCCGCACATTGTGACCATAAGTCTATCCACCTTTTGACGGATCAGATCTTCATTTAAGCTGTCTTGCTGGTGATTCAAATTGGTGTTTAGAGTGACCGAACAATCCCGATCTTTTATATATTTTATCATTTTGATTAAATCAGGGTGGAGCAGGGGTTCGCCACAAACTCCAATAGAATACTCCAAAGCCCTTTCCCTAGTTTGCTCCACTACGTCCTTAAACAACTCCAAGCTCATCAGTCCCTTTTGTTTTTTCACTTTTCTGTTAGGGCACATCACGCACTTCAGATTGCACTTGTTGGTGATGTCCATTTCAACCAGGACAGGGGCTGTCCTAAGAGGCAGGTCGAAATTGTATTTCAGCGCCACCTTTATAAGATTAGAAAATTTCCTTCCGAAGAATACGATTCCCATCACTAGGCTCGTCTCTTATTAAGCTTGCTCGCCGCATTGAGATACTTGATAAGGCCTATCCAGCTCAAACCGTAAAATCTTTTATGAGAAATGGCAATACCCACTCTGTGTGCCAGATCAAATAGAAAGTTGTTCGGGATATTGACGAGCAGTCTTAGCAATCTATCGAAATAAGGGATCTTGCAAGCGCATACAAAGAGCCTCTGCACCACAATAATTTCTTTCTTTTGAGAAAGCTCCATGGGGGTCTTGAAATAGATCAACGGATCCAGGTCATCAACATTGACAGAGCTTTTCAAATATCCTCCTTCAACCGCGATGTTATGAATGTCCGTCTTCGGAAATGGCTGAAGCAGAAATCCAACCGGATCCGTAGCCTTCATTTCTTTCATAAGCCAGACATTTTGAAAGGCATCTTCCAAGGTTTCTCCGGGTAGACAGAATATGCAGTCTATCCGCGTACGGATCCCGGCGTCGTGAAGTTTCCTGCCAACTTCGACAGCATGCGCATTCGAGATGTCTTTGTTGAGAACGTCTTTGCGGATCCTCTCGTTCGCCGTCTCTACACTGACGCTTACGAGCCTGCAGCCCGTCTCTTTTAATAATTTAACAAAATCATCGTCAATGAGGTCGATCCTTGTTGTGATGACATAGGGAATATTGATCCTCTCCTTGTACCTTACCAACAACTCCCGGGTCCAGGCCTTATCTATCCCGAATATATCATCAGAGAAGAAGACGGTTCTTAGCCTCTTATAATCCTTCTTTATGTTTTCAAGTTCATGGATGATATAGTCTACGGGGTATTCTCTGAAGACCTTCTGGCCCTTATAAAGCCTTGCAAAGTTGGTCATGAAACAAAACGTGCATGCGTAGGGACAGTTGCGACTTGTCCGATATTTATAGAGATCCTGGTCCAGGAAATATTGATACTTATGGTATAAACTTCGGTCGGAAAAGGGCAAAGCCCCTATATCGTAAATAACAGGCCTCAACTCGTTGATCTTAATCATATTGTTTTCACGCAAACCTATATTCCTGATGTGACCCGCATAGCGATTATTGGCTATGGCCTCCGCAAGCTCTACAATGGTCTCTTCCCCTTCTCCGACGCATATATAATCGAAGAGGTCAAAGTCTATTGCTTCCGGATAATAGGTAGGATGGCACCCGCCAACAACGATCGGGATATCCTTTTTGGCCTTGATCTTTTTTGCTATATCGCAGACCCAGTTATAGGACCCTGTGAGAGAATTAAAACCTATGAGTTCGGCACCGCTGTCTACAATTTTTTTGACCACATCATTCTCTAAAGACTCAACAAAGACTTCGGTCTCAATACGGTTCTTTTTAAGAGACGCCGATAGCGCCAGGTAAGACTCCAACATCACCGGCAAAGTCTGCACAAAAGCTACTTTCATGACTCTACAACTCCTTCAGCGGATGATCTGGTCATTGTTGTTGTTGTCTCTCTTCTCACAGCCGGAACATATCTTTATCAGATCCAACCCTCTCTTAACCTGCCTACGAAAATTTTGATAGCTAGGATTGTTCCAAATTTGCTTAAAACTTTTATATTCGCCGTTCTCAAAAAGCCTGCCCATCGAGTAAAGCTGACCTATGTCAAAGGCACATGGGATGACGAGTCCTGAGTAGCGAATGACCGTCTCTTCCCACGGGATCCCGCAGGAGACGATCCTTTTTTTCTGTTCCGGATCGAAGCAGAACCTGCTATCGGCAGGCAGGACTGAGGAGCCCGGGCCAAGCCTTTCCAATCTGCCTGTCTCCAAACGGTCGGCCTGCAGCTTCTGAAAGGTCAGCTTATCGACCCCTATCCTTTTAGCCAAATTTTCAATATCAGCCATTTCCTTTTCGTTCTCTCTCATCACGATAAATTGAAGCTCTATAAAAGGATGCACTGATCCTGACTTTTTCTTGGCTCTAATCAGCAACTCCATGTTCTTGACCACCTTGATGAAATCATCTTTCCCATGATAAAGCTTATAGGTGTTTTCAGATGCGCCATCGAAGGAAATAATCAGATAATCCAGACCCGAATCGATCATTCTTTGAGCGGAATCCTCATTCAATAATGAAAGGTTTGAGCTTACGGCAACAAAGATGTCCTTCTTTTTAGCATACTCGATCATCGAAAATAGGTCCTGATGGAGAAGAGGCTCTCCGTAATGCCATAACCTCAGAGAGATCAGAGTGCTGCCTATTTCATCGATGATCCTCTTGAAATTCTCAAAGCTCATACTTTTGCTTCCACGGATCTCTCCGTCGTCCGCATACTCATCCGTGAACTTCTCACATTTGATGCAATCGTAATTGCAATCAGCGGTCGGCTCTATGAGGATGTTCGAGGGCAGGCCCCAAACTCTTTCCGTCTTAAAAAGCAGGGACACCTTAAGAAGCACAAGATTAACTATCTTGTGATAATTGAGCATAGTTCTGAGGATCGCTTTTCTTAAACAATATAGCTCTAAAAACGAGTATCCTCTTTTGAATACTTTCATATCAGGATCTTCTAATGATCACGGTTATCATTTTTTATCTGCTCCAGAAGTTCCAAAGACGGGTCATGGCCCGGATCTTTGAAAAGTACAAAATCCAGATATTTCCTGGCCTCGGCATAGTTATGTTCCTGGACCAAAAGCTCGGCCAGCCTGTATGCCGCTTTTTGTTGATACGCAGGATTGCCGGCTGTTACTTCATACACGATCCTAAGCTGCTCCTTTGCGGCCTCTCTGTCGCCCTCTCCAAGTTTTTCATCGATCTCCCACTGCAATTTACGGTTCTGGAGACAATAGTCCTGGAGAGGAAAGAAGCAGTCCAATGGATAGACCGCCATACTCCAAGCTCTGAAAAACAAAAACGCTGCCAAGATGCAAAACAGAATCCGCCCCCAACGGATATGCCTGCTCATGAAATCGTCCACCATAACAGCCGCAAGGATCATACCGGGTGTAAATCCGATGATGCCCCACGTCAAACTTCCTAAGTGCCAGATGCTTTGCAACATATCATTTCTTCTTAAAAAACAGAAAAGAACAAAATTGAATAGAAAGCAAACTTTTAATAAACCTGCCAACGAGTCCTTCCGTACTCTGTAGACAAAACCTGCCAGCAAAATGAGAAGGCCAAGGGGTATAGCTTCTCCCGCTGGACATTGGGGATCAATGGTAAACGCAGCATAATTCACTAATGCAGGAAAGAGTTTCATGATCATGGCTATGATCTCCCCCGCATAAAGTCCTAGTGAATTCAAGCTGGGGGCCAAAATAGTCTCATGATATATGTAAGAAAACCTCTGCGCTTCCGGATGGAGGCATGCCAAAATGAGGGGCAGGGCTAAACAAAAAGCCATAAGGAAAGACAGCCAAAGATACTTATTCTTTAGCCAACTTCTGTACTGCGGATTTATCATTAGGAATATGGC
This sequence comes from uncultured bacterium, assembly GCA_964585045.1. GTDB lineage: Bacteria > Omnitrophota > Omnitrophia > Omnitrophales > Aquincolibacteriaceae > Aquincolibacterium. The sequence goes on along the minus strand of CAZPCF010000032.1, from coordinate 3,507 downwards.
ATAGATGGGAATGAGAAAAAACATGCTTTCTTTGAACCAGAAACCCGCGCCCATCGCAAGGCCGCTCAAGAGCATCAGGCATTTGCTGCCACGGCTGATCGCCCTGAAGAAAAGGTATATCGATAAAATCGAAAAGAATATCAGGAAGCTTTCGACAGAGACTTTTCTGGTAATAGCTAAAGTATACGGACTTACAGACACTAAAAAAGCCGCTATCAGCGCCGCCCTAAATCCGAATGCCCCGACCGTGATCAAATAAACCAGAAGTATGGTAAGAGTGGCGATAATAATACACGGCATTCTTGAGCCTATCAGGCTCTCACCAAATAGATCCTGTCCGATCCGCATCAAATATCTTTCGCTCAGAATGCCTTCCGGCTCCCTATCGACCAGCGGCAGCCGAAGGTTTTGCGAATCAAAGGAGATGTTCTTCGCAACCCTGTTATTTATCCTCTCATCAAAATCAAAGACGATATGCTGAGCTCCATAAAACTTGAGGAAAAAGCCCATCATGATGATTATTAATAACAGAATGGTCTTTTTAGAATTAGACATGGATTAAATTTTCATCTCGCATCGGCCTGAGAGTTGAGATACGCTAAATATGGTCGGCTCTCTTTTATCTTTCCCTGTTCTTCCAAGATTGCAGCCAATCTTATCGCAGCCATTCTCTTATAAGCCGGCCTGTCTGAAGTGGCCAAGTAAATGCTTTTTAACAGCTTGACGTCGTTTATAGGCTGGGTCCCTTGTCCGTCGAGAAAACCTATCGAATCCAGCCACTCTTGCACCTCGTCGATACAATGGTCCCGGGCAGGAAAATAAGCTGCAATGGGATAGGTCGCTATATCAACGCTTCTTATGAAAATGTAAGCCAGCAAAAGGATCACAACGATCGAGGCCGGCCAGGCATATTTTTTTATTAGAAAAACTAAAAAATATGACGTGATGATCAATCCGGGGATAAAACCTAAACAGCTCCAACTGAAACTGCTCATTGCCCAAATATTGTCCAGTGCCACGTACTGTCTTATAAATGAAAAAACAATAAAATTTATCACAAAAGAGAGGATCATTAATTTGAGGAATCTGTTCTTCTCCTTTAGGAAGAATACGACGGAGCACAAGGTAAGACTTCCGAGCACAAAATTTTCCATAGGAAGTTGGGCCCCTAGATCATAAAAAACCTGCCTAAAGAACTCATGATTGGGCTTGATCATAAGCAGTAGGAGTTCCCCTAGGTAGAGTGAGGTGGCATTGAGGCTTAGGCCCAACTTGGCATTGGTCGCTATATAGAAGTATCTTGGCGCCCCCGGCGCCGAGAGAATGGCATAGACTTCAGGCAACATGATCAATCCGCTGATAAGGAATGATAGCCAAAAGATCCTTCTCTTCAGCCAGAATCTATATTCTGAAACAATCATGAGGTAGAAAATATACGTGGGGATTAGCAGAAGCATCGTCTCCTTGACCCAGAAACCCACGCCTATGACCAATCCGTTTATCAGGTGGCAATACCACTGATCCTCTTTCAATGCCTTATAAAACAAATACAGCGAAAGAGTGACGAAGAATAGATGCACTCCGTTATAATCGCTTACCCGAGAAATCCCGATGTGAAATTGATCCATGGATAGCAAAAAACACGCTAAAAGGGCCACACCGGTTCCCAGGGCAGGTCTTACTAAGAAATAAAGCATGAGTATCGTTAAAACACCAAAGATCACAAAAGGAAGACGCCCGCCAAGATTAGATTCCCCGAAAAGGTCCTCGCCGATTTTTATGAGATACCTATGGAAAACAAGGCCTGCATCCTCCGGGTCCTTGTCGATCAGCGGCAATTTCAGATCATGCGGATCAAACGAGATGCTCTTCGCGACAGAAAAACTTCCTATATCATCCTGGTTTAACGGCAGGATTTTTGCTCCATAAAAACGGAGGGAAAAACCTAAAATAAGTATTAAAAAAAGAACTATCTTCCCGCGTTGATCCAATATATTCATAAGTCGCCATCCTTCCAAAAAATATCGATCGATAAGACAGCAATCTACCCCGAAAACCGCTTTCCATCTAAGAAATTTTTATTCAACTACTACGCAACGACCACACAGCCTTACAATTTCCTCGAGGGAGAAAAAAACCATACGGACATGGATAAGACGGAACAGATCAACTTTAAATTCATAGGATAGACTTTAGGAAAAATAAAAATGCTCATTTTAAAAACCATGTAGACGGGCCCAATGCACTTGTATAGGCCCCCTAGCGGCAAACGGAGCAGGAACTTAACGATCGGGTAAAAACAGCCGGGAAGATCGCAAAATAAAGTTCCCATATAGGTTAGATTTAATTGCATGCGTTTTTCGACCGGAGAGAACGAGTTGAGAGCCGACTCTTGATTCGCATGATGGCCGAACTTGAAATCTGCTGGCAATTGCCCCTGCGCTATAGCGGTCTCGGTAAGGCGTGTTCTGGGATAAGGACTAAAAATGCTAAACGTAGGCACGGTCAACTTCAGCCGTTTTGTAAAACGAAAAGTATCGAGATCATCTGAAAACTTGGTTCCTGGAAGCGCCAAAAGGGCATTCCCATAAGTATGCAGGCGATACTGGCGAGCATTCGCAAAAGCATCGACAAGCACTGTATCTGTCAGCCCTCGATTAAGGAGCGACCGTCTTATCTCCTCGCTGCCAGACTCCACGGACATTTGAACAGAAACGCAGCCAGCTTCCTTCAAAAGCTTCGCCATTTCTCTTGTCATTGCGTCAGGTCTCATCTCGCAATAAAACGGTAAATGAATTTCGCGCCTATATCGCGTCAAGAAAGAAAAAAGCCATTCGTCGATGCAATGGGCGAATGCATCATCCCCGATTTTGACCATGCGAACATTGGGAGCCCTTCTCAGAACGTCTTTCATCTCATCCAAGACGTGCTCCACGCTACGCTTCCTGACAATGGTCCCACAGTCTTTAAAAAGCTGCCTGAACGCATGATTGTGGCAATAGGAACAATCATAAGGACAACCACGGCCTGTTATAAACCCACGCACCGCAAGCAACTTATACCGCGGTTCCACCTCCGAGTAGAGATCACGATCAATGAACGGAAGATCATCTAAATTGGAAATCAGCTCCTTTTTTAAATCTTCCAACTTGTCGCCGCGGACCAAAATATTGGGGATTCCCGAAAGCGGCTCATTGTTTGCGAAACGCCGCAGGAGCTCAGGCAGAGCCCGATCCCCCTCTCCTATACAGATAGCATCGAGACCGAGCTCATCCATGATCTCGGGAAAGTAGGTCGCATGCGCTCCGCCCAGAACACGCAGCATAGGGCGCCCCGTAGCCCATGCGCACACCTGAACATCGGCCGCTTTGATCGTTTCCATCTCGGGGGACGTGGCGCTATACGCAACAACCTGCGGCGACCACTCTCGTAGCAACCCCGGCAATGTTCTTTGTTTCAGGGCACACAATTTAACTTCATGTCCTGCCTCCTTTGCGATTTTCGCAA
>CAZPCF010000031.1:0-13455 GCA_964585045.1 uncultured bacterium | reverse complement strand
CTCTTCGAGAAGTCCCTGCCCGCTCGTCCTTCTATCCTTGTCTTTCATTCTTTTCCATAATGGTGACAAGGATTGCCCCAATTTCAGATTCTCTAAAATTGATAGGTATTGGGACTAGCGTGCCTCGTCTCAAACCCTCCGCCTTCTCTTGAACTGTGGAGGCGGGAAGTGTGTCAAGCCACGCTAAGGAGGCCGAGTGCCACGGTTTTCGAGCGAGGCCGACGCTCGCGAGTGAAGCCATGCCTCGGTGGGGCATGGCGAACGTTGGCGAAACACACTTCCCGCCGAAGCTCTTGATTGGCGTAATGTGTACCGCTCATTCTACCGATCCCCCAGCACATTCAGGATCGCGGGCATCATCAGAGCGGCCTGCCAACGCATCATGCCGCTCACTTCCATCGCCCTCTCGATCGAGCGGGGTTCGTGCCGGGCCACGGCCGTTAAGGTCGCGCGAGAGGCCAGAAAGCAAGCCTCGATCTTGAGCTCCCCTGCGATCGTCTTACACGCGGCGAGCAGGGCTTCTACTTTCTCCGAAGACGGCTGCCTCTCCCTCGACCGGACCCTTTCCGGAGCGACCGGCCATTCCGACATAGGAAGATCCTCCGCAGACCGGATCGCCTTTTCCAAACGCACGAGATTCTCCCCGGTGATCCTTTTCATGAATTTTGGTCCCGGGTGAAGTGATCCGTCCGGACTTTCCGCCCGCCAACGGGCAAGCTCGATCAGGTCTTCATTTTGCAGGACCATAAAAGGCGGGCGATCCCTTCGCCGGGCTTCTTCATCCCGCCATTTCCAAAGCTCCCGCACAAAAACAAGTTCCTTCGGGGCCAACCCAGAGGACCCCTTGATGCGCCAGGCCTCTTTCGCATCATTTTTCCCTTCGAGCCCCGAGGTCTCAACCACACGCTCACAGCATTCCCGGTGCCAGTCCGTCCGTCCTGATTCCCGGAGACTCCGGGCCAGAGCGTCGGCGATCGTTTCCAGATATTTCGTATCGTCCGAAGCATAGTCGAGCTGCTTGGCGGACAAAGGCCGCCGTGCCCAGTCAGATTTTTGACCCGCCTTCGAAAGCACGACCCCGCAAAACCTTTCGGCCAATGCCGCGAGGCCGATCTTTTCGTGCCCCAATACTTGAGCGGCCAGCATGGTGTCAAAAACGGGCGCCTTCGGACGGAACTCAAATGATTTTTTCAACATGCGGAGGTCATAGTCCGCGCCCTGCAGGATCAATTCTTTCCGGGATAAAACCTCCAGGAACTCTGTCAGCGAAAAACCGGCGAGAGGATCGACCACATAGTCCGACCCCGAAAAACTTAATTGGATGAGACAAACCTTCTCGAAATAATGATGCAGGCTGTCGGCCTCCGTATCCAGGCCCACGCGGGAAGTGGCCAAGAGCGCTTCGGTGAGCCGCGCGAGACCTTCCGCGTTATCCACGTAGGCATAGCTTGAACCAGTTTTCAAATTCATGTTTTGTTCCATGGCGTGATTGTATTACAAAGTAGAACATGGCGCCGGCTGTCCGGTTCGGTTCTTTTCATAAACCCCTCATGCTTTCCGGCCTTAATCTTACATCCCCGTGCATGGCGGCTTTTAAAAGACTCAAAAGCGCCTCCCGGTCTTTGGGGAACCGCCCCTCAAGCGCAAGATGATTGGAAGCATGGTTGGACCTAAACAAGGTGTTCTTGAGATCGAGCCCCCAGAGGATCTCGTAGGACTCCTTCAGCAGTTCTCCGGGATCCAATTCCTCGAATTCTCCCTTCCTCACCTCTTCCGCCAAAGGCGTCCCGGGAATGACCATCACGGAAAGGAATGAAAGATACCGGGGCTGCATCCGGTTCAAAGCTTCGATCGTGCCCTGCACATGTTCTTTGGAATATTTCCTGCCGCCCAGACCCAGCAGAACGATCACCGAAGACTTGATCCGCGCGTGTTCCGCTTTCCGGACCGCACGGATCATTTCCTCGACCGTCGAAGATTTCCCGCACCGGTCCAGCACGGACTGACTGCCGCTTTCCAGGCCCATATAGATCAGGCTTAACTTGTGCGCGTAAAGCTCCGCCAGTTCTTGTTCCGTCTTCCGCGTGATATTCGACCCGTTCGCGTAGCTTGAGACGCGGGCAAGGTCCGGGAAGGACTGCCCCAGCTTTGCAAGAATGGGAACGAGCTTGTTGTTACTGAGGACAAGGGCATCGCCGTCCATCAGGAAAACACGGCGCGTGCCGGGATACCGGGCAGCGAACCGGTCGATGTCCTTCAGGACCTCCTGGGGGTCTTTCGCGCGGAATTCTTTGGTTTTGTAAGCGCCGCAAAAGCTGCAGCTGTCGGCCGAACACCCCAACGTGACCTGCAGAAGAAAGCTGTCCGCTTCCGAAGGAGGTCTTATCACAGGTTCAACGATAGGCAACAGGCACCACTCCCTTATTTCTCCAAAAGAGCAATTACTTTATCCAACTGCGCGGAAATTTTTTGGAGCAGATCAGTCTGCTCCCGCGTCATTCGTTCTTGTCTTTCTTGCATGCTTTTCGCTTCGCCGGCGATCTTGGCCATATCCCCTAACTTATTGAGATCGAACATTGCATTCACCTACCTTTTCTTTTTCTTGCCGCGCGCGGAAGGGCGGGCGATCTCTGAGACGGTCACTTTCCCGACCCCTTTTTTGGTCACGACCACTTGCCGCTTGGGCGGATTCGGCACAACTACCGCCTTCGGTGGATTGCCGGCCTTGCGTTTTGAAAAACATTCCTTGCAATAGACCGGACGATCTCCCGTCGGTTTGAAAGGGACTTCGCAGTCTTTATGACAATCCGCACAGACCGCTTTGTGCAGGATCCGCTCCCTGTGCCCTTGAGGGGCCTGACCTTGTTTCACTTCACCGGGATGTTGGGACGGCGGCGTGAAATGAGACGGCTCCGGCCGCTGAAGGTTCTGGACCGCATGCCTCATCTCCGAGGGCAGGTTCGACACCCGGCCGAGCACGCTGTCCGTTTTTTTCTCCAGGACTTCGAGCCTCTCAACGAGCTTCATCATGGCCGTTACGAGATCCGGCATATCCGCTTTCGCCGCTTTTTCCTTCGCGTTCTTTTTCATATCACTCCTTTTTAAGTTTGGTGCCGTCCCGGAAAACGGCCACAGCCAGTGATACGGGACTTCCTGATAATTGCATGAACACTTTTTGTAGTGTATAGCCTCCGGCCCGTAGACACTAGTACTGTTCTCCATTTGATTTTAGGGGTTAACAGCACTTGTTCTCAAATAAAAATTTGAAGGATAACAAGTACGGTCCAAGTCACCCTATATAAAAAGAAATAAAGACTTGGGCCGTGCTGTACCGCATACCCCTGATTTCAAATGTCATGCGGTAATAGCTAAAAACCATCCCCCGGGACCTCCCGGTCAGCCTTTGACGACCCCGAGCGGAGTAAGTTCCACGAGAATATCCACCAGATCCGACTGCTGCTTCATGACCTCCGCGATATCCTTGTAGGCCCCGGGCGCTTCATCGAGCTCATGGACACCCCGGATGCCATGCACAATGCCCTGGTCGTCCATTTTTTTGATCTCCGCCTTGAGGTCCAGTATTCTTGCCGCCTGCTTCCGTCCCATTTTCCGGCCGGCCCCGTGAGAACAGGACTGAAAACTTTCGGGGTTTCCCTTTCCCTGGACGATGTAGCTTTTCGTTCCCTGGGAACCGGGGATGATCCCGGCCTCTCCTTTTTGGGCCGAAGTCGCTCCCTTCCGGTGGACCCATACGTCTTGGCCGAAGTGGTGTTCTCTTCGCGCGTAGTTATGCGCGATATTAATGATGGGCTCAAAGGAGCAGCCGGTGTTCCGCAAAAAACATTCCGCGATCCGTTCCGTCATGAGCTTCCTGTTCCCGAAGGCGAATTCGACGCAGTAGTTCATCTCCCGGATATAGGATTGCCCTTCATCGCTCTCTTCCGGGAGAAAAGCAAGCTCGTGTTCCGCCGGAACGGGTGAACGCCATTTTTCATTCAAGCGGATCGCGAGCCGGTTGTAGTGGTCTGCGACCTGTTTCCCGAGGTTCCGGCTCCCGCTGTGGACCATGACCCAAACGGCCCCGTCCGAACCTTTCTGGACCTCGATGAAATGGTTCCCGCCCCCGAGCGTCCCGACCTGGAAGACGGCCTTCCGGTATTCCCGTTCGCAAACAACTCCTTTTTCAAATCGCTTGGCCGGCATATACGACTCGTCCTGCCGGTCCTTGTGATGGTTGAAACCAACGGGCACGGCGGCCCGGATCTGGGCCAGGATTTTTCTCAGGGTTTCCCGGTCGACGCTTTCGAGGCTGGATCTCATGGCGCACATGCCGCAGCCGATATCCACGCCCACCGCGTTGGGAATGATCATGCCTTTCGTGGCAAGCACTCCGCCGATGGGCATGCCGTATCCCTGATGGCTGTCCGGCATCACGGCGATGTGTTTAAAGGCGAAGGGAAGGTTGGCGAGGTTCCTGAGCTGGCTCATGGCGCCTTCCTCGATATCCTCGAGCCACATCTTGATGGGGATCTTTTCGGTATGAGAAACCCGCATACATCTCCCTGCCGGACGGTGCGCCGATGCTCAGTGATGGGGCAGTGATTTTGCGTGTTTCACGCTACTTGCCCTTTTCCTTCTTCAAGTTTCCGTTTTCGTCATACTCCCTGGCGGGCTCCACCAGTTCTCCATGCTCGTATACTGCCTCTTTCTTCAATTGTCCGTTTTCGTAGTAGAACCTGGACGTCCCCTCAAGCTCTCCATTCTTGAAAGATTCTTCTCCCCACAATTGCCCGTTTTCGTAATAGTCCTGACGCAGTCCGTGCTGTTTCCCATCCCTGTATTCGGTCTTAAAATCCAATTGGCCGTTGGCGTAATAATGCCGGCTCAACCCATGGTTATTTCCGTTCTTAAAAGACTCTTCTTCCCACAACTGTCCGTTCTCATGATATTTCTTGGACAGCCCGTCCGGCTCTCCGTTCTTGAAAACCACTTCGCTTTTTAATTGTCCGCTCGCGTAATACTCCTTGGACAGCTCAAGCTTTCCGTTCTTGTAAACCCCCTCATCCTGTAATTGCCCGTTCTCGTCATACTCCTTGAACAGCCCTTCTTTTTTCCCGTTCTTGTAAATCCCTTCGCTTTTTAATTGCCCGTTTTTGTAGTACTGGCGGGCTTGGCCCTCAAACTCTCCGTTCTTGAAAGACTCTTCTTCCCATAACTGCCCGTTCTCATAATATTTTTTAGAGGGCCCGCCCAGCTCCCCATTTTTGAAAACGGCCTCACTTTTTAATTGTCCGTTCTCATAGTACTCCTTACACAGCCCATCCAGCTTTCCGTTCTTATAACCTTCCTCGACTTTTAACTGCCCGTTCGAGTAATACTCCTTTTTAATATCCATCCCCACGGCCCCCTCTTATTGGATTCTCCGGTCCTTGTTCTTTCACCGCTTCAAGCTTCCCGTTCCTAAAAACCGTCTTTTTCTAAATGTTAATGCCGAAATGAAAGCGACCCCGATCAAACCGCGAACGACCCGCTCCCCGGAAACGTCTTGCGCCGGGGCCCACTTAACATTTTAGGCATGCTTTCTGGAAAAAGCGTGGGTGGCGTGTCCATAGAACATCTCGGCGCATTCCATGAGGGTCTCGGAGAGGGTCGGATGCGGGTGAACGATCCGGGCCAGGTCTTGGGCCCTAAGTCCCATTTCGACGGCCAGAAGGCCTTCGCTGATGAGCTCCCCGGCCCCGACGCCGCAAATACCGACTCCCAGGATCTTTTCGGTTTGAGGATCCACAAGGAGTTTTGTCGCACCGTCCGTCCGTTCCAGCGTGAGCGCCCTGCCGGAGGCCGACCACGGGAATTTCACGATCTGGACGGGAATATTCTTAGCCTTCGCCTCAGCCTCGGTCAGCCCGCACCAGGCAAGTTCCGGATCCGTGAAGACCACCGCCGGGATCAAAGGTTCTTTCGCAGCTTCGACTTCGCAGATCGCGTCTACGGCAGTTTTCCCATCCTTCGACGCCTTGTGCGCCAACATCATCCCGCCGGTGACATCACCAATGGCATAGATGTCCGGCTCCTCGGTCCGCTGGCGCGCATCGACTTGGATAAAACCCTTCCGGTCCACCCGAACTTTTGTTTTCTCAAGACCTAGACCTTGACCGTTCGGAGTTCTGCCGACCGAGACAAGTACGCGGTCATAGACTTCCCGCTTTTCCTCGCCGCCCGTCGTCATACGGACCTCGATCCCCTCCGAAAGAGGCTTCAGTAGAGTAACCCCGGCATTCACCCGGATCTCTTTAAAGATCTTCGAGGCGCGCTCCTGGACAAGCCGCACAAGATCCGCGTCCGCTCCGAGCAGGATCCCGCCGAGCGCTTCTGCGACCGTGACTTCACTGCCGAGCGCGGCGTAAACGGTACCGAGTTCCATGCCGATGTAGCCGCCGCCTACGACGAGAAGTTTCTTTGGAATGTCCTGGAGCTCCAGGGCCCCGGTCGAGGTCATGACCCGTGCGTCCTTGATGCCGAATATGGACGGCAACGCGGCCCGGGAGCCGGTGGCAATAATAGCTTTGCTGAATTGGATCTCTTTGGGGCCTGCCAGGGTCTCGACGTACAGGGCCTTGGGGCCCTCGAACCGCGCACGGCCTGTAACCACCTGAACGCCCCGCCGGCCGGCAAGATTCGTGATCCCTTCCCCAAGTTTCCCGAGAACGGAATCTTGCCAGGCGCGCAATTGTTCGAGATGGATGGCGGGCTTCGCGAATGTCACGCCGCATTTTCCTGCTTCGGCGGTCTCGCGGATGAGTTGGGCGATATGAAGGAGGGCTTTGGACGGAATGCAGCCGTGATTGAGGCACACGCCGCCAAGTCGCCTTTCCTGTTCGATCAGGATGACTTTTTTTCTAAGGGCAGCGGCATAGAACGCGGCCGTGTAGCCGCCGGGCCCCGCACCGATCACCGCAATGTCTGCCTGGATCGTTTCCATAAGTTCCTCTTGATTCAAATTGATTCAAAGACGCGACATTGTAGCAAAATGTGTTTTATGGGGACAGGCATTAATTGCAACGGATCGTCAGGATCCTGGGATGAAAGGCATGCCTTCCGGATAACAGTTTTTGTCGTTTATCCGGACATCGCGATCGCCGATAATACAGGACTGGTACCGCCTCCATATTGATCTTATGGGGTAAGCGATGCCGCACACGATTGGATGTTAAAAAAAACAACGGCCCATTTTGATCTTGGCAGAGTCCCGGAAGTTCGCGCTACCTTTTAAAAATAAAAAAGGCCCGCCGGGAACTGTGCTTTTAAACGGTGAAAAATGAAAATAAGAAAAAACAGCGCCCTTTCGCGACTGGTGACCATCATAACAACGCCGATCGACGCGAGAAGCCTTGTCAAACCGGCCCTCCGGATGATGCTTATCGCCGCGGCGATCTTGGTCACAAGCGCCTTGTCGATTTTTATCTTGGGCGAAGCCCTGATCTTTTTGAACGAGAAGGTGGTCGGCGAGTCTTCGTTCTATCGATTTCATTCCGATACCAGCCGGACGCCGGTTCCCCCGGATGTTAAACTTCCGGGCCCGCACAATTTCACGCCTTCCGTCGTCCCGGACCCCACGGATGAAAGATCTTTTCACCGTTATCTGGTCGAACTTTATTCGCCGGTCATTTTACAAAAAATGGGCCACCAACCGGGTTATGACCTTCCGATCTTCTTTGATTTCGACGGGAACCTGGACCCCCGGGACAATTTAGCGAATGAAAACAAATTCCGGACCCAGCCGGTAGGTGTCTACGGCGAAGTCACCGCGGTGACCGAGGATTCGTATTATCTTCTTTACACGATGTTTCGTCTTAAAGATTACGACCATCCCGTCCGGGAAGTCCTGACTCATTTGTCGTATCACGACAATGACGACGAAGGTTTTATGATCCGCATTGATAAAACAACGGGCAAGATCACCCACGGAGAAGGATGGTTCCACAACCACTTTTTTCTTGTCAGCAAAACGGGCGAGTCGCGGGGCGACGAATTGCTTCAAGGAAGGATTTACACGGAAGACGGGACCCATCCCGTGATCTACGCCCAATCCATGGGCCACGGCGTCCGCTTTGCGCAATCCAGCGACTTTTTGCCAGTTCAGAAAAATACGAAGATCCTTCGTTACCAAGGCAACCGACCGCGGATCCAGGCCGCGATCGATCGACAAGTAAAAACCGACTGCACCTATGAGCTCCAGGGCCTGGACGTCTGGTATCATCATGCCTCCCAAAACCTGGAGACAAGCACCTCGAATATAATATTCGAAGGACGTATCGACGTCGGCATGACTGCGGACGGGCAACTTCTAAAGATCGGGCGCTATTTCGCCGGCATCGACGAAAATAAAAATGAATGGTGCCGCCCCAAACCGCCGTGGTCCTGGGACGATGCATGGGACAAACTCCCTGTTTTTATCTGGCATTTCTTTCCGAGCCGGGCGTTTGAGTCCCATTTTGAAGAAACGTTTTCGCACCGTTATGCGTTCAACCGTCCGGCCCGGGAAACCTATGGGATGACGGCGGATGAATTATGGCGCTGTATCGAACGTTACGGAAAGCTCGAAACAAAAATCATACCCACGAAAAAATGGAGCGATGATCTATGGCGCCAGGGCGCCCGGCCCACACACCAGGAGGCCTGGAAGGCCCTCCGGTTGCTCTTCATGCAGTACGTGAACCGGTTGTTCCTGGGTCTTGGGTGACGAACCGGAAATTTTCTTCCCCGCGATCGTGAGCAAAGATCAGGGGGCCTTTCAAGTCGGGCGTGTTGTGAACGAAAACTTCCCGACGAATGTTGTATCCGGACGGAAAGCGGACAAAACAGCTTTCGGCCTCGAACTCTCCTGAGCCAACCGTTCGGGAAAAAAAGCTTTGATCGTTTGCTTCTCATCAGATGCGGAGACAATTTTATGAAGGCCGCTGCCCGCTTGCTGCTGGAAGAGAGGACTATTTTTATTGCTTTCCAAAAAAAGCGGTAGTAAGTTACGGTTGATCCGTTAAATCGCAGAATGTGTTCCGTAGCCATCGGTCGAGCAGAATTTTCGCACGATGTTTTAAGTCGGACTGACTTTACCCGCAAGGATTTCATGACGCAAAAAATTTCGACTGACCGTCTTTTTAATTTGACAGCCCTCTTCTATCTGGCTCTTATCTTTTCTTTTCTCCTTGCCAACATTGTCAATCTTCCCCTGTGGCAGGACGAAGCAGAATCGGCCCTCAACGCCATGACCTTAAACGGTCACAATATGATTCCCAAAGCTTATGAGAAGCCGGGTTTCCCGATGCATGAATGCAAGCTCTATTTCCCCCAACAAGGGGATCCCATGTACGCGTATTATCCGACGGCCTATTATTACAGCTCTTACGTGACGACGCACGGCTGGCTTCCGTATTATTTTATACGGGCGGGGATCCTTCTGTTTGGAAAAAACGATCTGGGGGCCCGTTTTTTCTCGCCCGTCTTTTTTTGCTTATTTCTTTTAATTTTTTACAGAATAGTGTGCCGCTACCGTGGCTATCTGTTCGGTTTTTTCACGCTTATAGGGCTTTCTTTAATGCCGAGCATGCTCAGCTACGCTCTTCAAGCGCGCTACTATGCCTACTCGTTATTTTTTGTCGTCTGGACTCTCGACCGTTTCATGCGTTATCTGGAGAATCCAACGGCACGCGCGAGCGTCTTCTTAGTTTTAGCCGAAATTCTCTTGTACTACACGAACTTGCAGTATTTTATTCTGCTGAACGCCGTTTTTTGCGTGAACCTGCTGATCTGGAACCGTTCGCTGCTGCTCCGGTACCTTGGCGGCATGGTAGTCTGCCTTTTGGCCGCCCTGCCGCATATCCTCCTGACAAAGTTCTTCCTATTCGCAGCTAAAATCCCAAAAAGAAGTGACGGCCTGCTTGCCGGTTGGAATTATCTTCAGATTGCTCTCAACCATAACGGCTTTATTGTGGCCGCAGCGATACTTTTCATAGTTCTTTTTATGTGGCGGTTCATCGGGCACCGGGTGAGAAAAAGCGAGCCTGCGGAGCAGCCACCGCTAGACAACGTTATTTTTTTATCGCTTGTTCTGGGATATCCCATGATTTGCCTCACGACTCCCGAGATGGCTTTTTATGAAAGAATTTTTTGCGCCTTGGTCCCGTTTATCTTTTATGGCGGAATGGCGGCGATATCCATGCTGACAGGTTTCATTCGAAACAAAATCTACGCCCGGGTGGCATGGGCCGCATTATGCGCGGGTCTCTTGATCTTTCCCTTTTTCTATTCCTATGGCGAGAACTTAAAATATTTTATCCAGGGAGAATTTGCGGCGGTGAATATCCCTTACACAGACTCCCGGTGGGTACGCCCCGTACTCAAACATATTAAAAACACGGGTGTCCCCAACCCTTTGATCCTGACAAGTTTTGAGCATTTTGCGTGCACTTATTATTCCGATTTTGACGTGCAGTTGCTCTGGCCGGTGAAAAAGGAATTCATTGATACCACGGAACGCAATTTGTTCATTGTTTTGGAAGACTATCGAATGGTGAACCAGCTCGTCAAGTTGTACTACCCCAAGGATAGAGCGGAATTCTATCGGGATGCATGGAACCGAAATTATTATGCCCGTCTCGCAAGATGCAAGAAGACTGTGGTCGGTGATGTTACGGTCTATCAATCCTTTTAGAAATCATTTCCGAATAAAATAGTGCTGCGGTTTAATGACCCGTCCCGGTTTCTTGGAGCAGATTTTATGTTGATCCCGTCGAAATGACGATCGCGTTCTGAATTTTCTTCTCGTAGGGAGTTTCCTTCGGGTCTATAGACTTCCCGAGGAAGCCGGTCCATCAAGGCCCCTCATGATCAGAAAGCGGCTGCATTCCCCTCAGGCGGTACAGAACAAAGTTCCGGTCGCGCACGAGGGACTCCGCATGCCGGGTAAGAAAATCCTGAAAGATCTCCCGCTGGCCGGGTTCCAAGCCCCACTCCGGAGACAGGACAAAGCCTTCGTCCATGAGGAGGTGGGAAATCCCGTTGCGTTTAAAAAAATCGACCACCCCGGCAACGGAGGGAGCCGCCGCGAGCACCCGGTCCAGGTTGTAACGCTCGAAAACGAAGTCGGCCCGGACAGGAACATCCAAATAGTAGCCGTAGTTCTTCATATTGATCAAATAGAGGCGGTCCGCCGGTCCGAGCCGTTTGTTGGCTTCCCGGTAAATGGCGGCTCCGGGCCACTGCCGCGCGAGATAATCTTCGCGGGTTTCTTTGGAGAACCAGAAGGAGAACGGATCTTTAGCACAAGTTTCTTTGATGCCCGTGAAAAGATTGTAGAGCATCAGGACAATGACGAGAGCGGTTAAAAAAAACTTCCGGAGACTGGCAAGCCCGTAAACAAGCAGAAAACTCAGGACGGGCAGGATCGGCAGCAGAAAGCGGCTTTGCCGGGTGGTCAAGGCCCAATGAAAAAGGAAGAGAAGCGAAAAGACGATCAACCCCCGGATCTCCTTCGGCTTCCGGTCGCGCTGAAAAACAAGAAAAAAAGGCGTCAGAAGAAAAACAGGGCCGAGGACGCCTTCATAGAATTGCGGGTCGTTGAATTTTGCAGTGACAAAAACAAGGATCGGCGCAAATAAAATATGCCCGATCGTTTGTCCCCCGAGGGGGGCTCCGAACGTCCCGAGCCATGCCAGAAAGAGGCGCGCGCGTTCCGCATCCCAATTGATGAAGGGACTAAGCTCCAGGTGCCCGGTGGCGAACGGAAAAAGGGGCCATCCGGTCAAACTCCAGTTACGCCAAACATAAGGGAGAAAAAAAGGAAATGCCGCCAGGGCCAGGATGCATGCGCCGAGGGGCCAGGTCTTTCGCCGGCGGATCAAGTGCTCCAGCAGTAGAAGGCAAGTCAGCAGGAACAAGACCTGGATCCCGGTGTATTTGGTTGCCATACAAGCCCCGGTAAAGATCCCGGCGAGAACGGTCCAGCGAAGCTGGGTGGTTTTGAAAAATTGAAGCAGGCAAAGCAGGGCGAGGAACGCGTACAAGGAAAAGATCAGGTCGACATAGGCAAGGGGCAGGGTGACGATCACAAGCGGAATGCTTAAAAACAGAAGGACTGCCAAAGCCGAATTCTTTTTATCGAGATAGATCCGGCTGTACCCGTAAAGCCCCGCTGCGAGCAGAGCGCCGTACAAAATGTGATAGAATTTTGCCGCGAGCTCCCCCGAGGCGCCCAACCCGAACAGGAATAACATCTCTCCGAGCTGCGGGAAATAACCGTAGATATTATCTTGAAAACGGACCAGCCCCCCGTGGGCGAGGAACTGCCGTGGGATCTCCAAATGGTAAATGAGCTCATCCCGGTCCGAAGGCGGTAAACACGCGCACGCGGCGATCCATCCGAAATAGAGAAGGACAGGAAGCAGAGCGACCCACAACCCCCATTTTTTTGAAATAGAAGAGCACGGATCTTTATCAGGTGGAGATCTTTTAAAAGAAAAGATCCCTGCAACAGCGGCCAATCCAAGCGCCGCAAGCAACACGAAGAAAATATTTCGCGAGACGAGATGGAAGGCCGACAGGAAAAAAATGAGCTGGGACAGCAGCAGTAACCCGAGCGCGGTTTCTGCCACCCCTTGAACTGTTCTTTGCTCGAAATGCCAATAACGGCCGGCGATCAGCTTGCCGATGCCGTAAGCTCCCGCCGTCACAATACCTATATGGATCAGGGCCGACGTCAGCAGCATCATGAAAGTTCCCCGGCGCCGAACCAAAGCGCCCGATCAAAGCAGTCCGCCGGGATCGAACTTGAAATCCGCCGGAGGTTTATTTTTCCACCAAAGGCGATCTCGATCATGGGCTATTTGCCGGAAGGCGGCGGGACTTTTTCATTCCAGCGGATAATCGGAAACTTTGACGAACTGGTAACCCTTGGACCGGAGTTTACGTATCGCTTCGATCGTGCTGTCCACAAAGGAACTTTGAAGCGAAACGCCCCCAAGGATCGCGATAGCGCCTGCTGCCGGATTCACGAGTGCGTCCAGGACTTGCTTCTTCCCAAGGCCTTGACCCTGCGGTCCGCGGTCAAAAGAACCGAGGGCCTCGTACCCAAGCGCCCTGACGATACGCACCGCCACTTCATCATAATAACCGGATCCGGCATGGTAGTATTGAGGCAGGACCCCGGTGACGGCTTCGATCTTCCGGGCGTTCTGTTCGATCTCCGCAAAAAGCTCTTCGACGCTGCCGGTACCGGGCACTCCGTTCGCGGTCTTGCCGTTCACGGAGCATGCCTTGCGTGATATGCCCTGGTTCGCGATCTCGAAAAGAGGGTTGGCGGCAAGTTTTTTGAGGATCGCGCTGTTCTTATCGACCCACTCCCCGCAAATGAATAAAGTGGCGGGAATGTTCTCGGCCGCAAGGAATTTGATCAGCTTC
>CAZPCF010000030.1:0-13845 GCA_964585045.1 uncultured bacterium | reverse complement strand
TCCATCCCAAGGCTCGCATCGGTTTTTTCGATGATAACGGTTTTATCGATCGGTTGAGTAAAGCTCGGCCACCCGGTGCCGGAATCGAATTTATCCGCGGAGCTGAAAAGCGCTTCGCCCGTGATCCGGTCGACGTAGATCCCCGGTTTTTTATTATTCCAATATTCATTCTTGAACGGAGCTTCCGTGCCGTTCTTGCGCATGACCTCGTATTGCTCGGGGGTCAGGATTTTTCTGAGCTCGGCATCGCTCATAGGAAGGTCACATTGCGTTCCGGCCTTTGGTGATTCTTTTTTGGGTTTTTCAGCCATCGCAAATCCCTCCGTTGCGGCATAAAAGACAGTCCCGGCAGTTAATAGGACGACGAATATCCCTAATGATCGTTTGCCCATAGAGCGAGTATAACACCCGAAGACAGGTGACAGTCACTCAAAAGGGGACACTCACCGCGTGTCTGTCCCCAAAAAGGCGCAAAAAGGTGACTGTCACCTGCTGTTTAAAATCTCTTTTTTCATCGCGAAGAAAAAGGGCAGCGAGGCGAGCTCGAGAACCGCGACGCCGATCATGAGCGTGGGGAGCGAACGGTCGTAGAGGAATCCCATCGCCACACCGCCGGCAAGCATCGCGAGACCATAGGCAACATTCAAAATACCGTAGCCGGTGCCTCTCTTCCTGAGAGGTGTGATGTCCGCGATCGCGGATTTCATGATGGTCTCATGCCCCGCCATGACAATGCCCCAGAGAACAATGCTCACGATGGCGATCCAGGGGATCGTAGTGAAGCAAAGGAACGGGATCACGGCCGAGAGGACCGGGATCATGAGAAGCGTTCCGATACCGGCCCACTCGTGTTTTTGTTTTTCTTTCATCCGGTCATAAATTTTTCCGATCAGAAGGGCTGCGGCGCCGTCGACGCCCATGGCGACCGCATAAAAAAGAGGGATCTGAACGTCGGAGAGCACGTGCCGGGCTTTGAAATGATAGGCCATCAGGACAAAGCTCACGAAGCCGGCGGTCGCGAAGAAACTGAAGGCCGTGTAAAGCCAGAAGATCTTCGGCAGTTTCTCGGATTTGTTTTTCGTGACCGCGGTTTCGAGCATCTCCGGGTTCGGGGTCTTGAAATAAGCGAAAAGGACGCAGGCCATCAAAAAGAAAAAGGGCAGCCAGAGCAGGTGATAGCCCGCCTGATAATCTTTGAGGCCTTTTTCGGCGTGGGCGGTACCCAGGAATGCGAAAGTAAAAAGCAGCGGTCCGAGGATCGCCCCGATCTGGTCCATGGCCTCGTTCAAGCCGAAGCCAAATCCCGTGCCGACCTGTTTGGTGGCTTGGGAGAGGATCGTGTCTTTGGCGGGACTCCGAATGGCCTTGCCGATACGCTCCATCACAATGAGAAATGCCGCGATCTTCCAGAAGCCGGTGAGTGCCAGGAGCGGAACGCTGATAAGCATGGCATAACCCAGGATCGTGAAGAACCAGTAGGATTTGGTTTTGTCCGCAAAATATCCCGACAAAAGGCGTATCCCGTAGCCCATGAATTCTCCGAGTCCCGCGATAAATCCGACAACGAGGGCATTCGCTCCGAGGACTTTGAGATACGGGCCGTTGACGCTCCGCGCCCCTTCGTAAATGATGTCTCCGAAAAGACTTACGAGGCCGAAGAGCAGGATGAGCTGGAGGGCTTTTCTTTTATCGTTTTCCATAACGGGTAATATGGGCGAACCGAACCTTGCGACACCTTATCACACTGCGTAAGTGTGATTGGTTAAAGCCTACTGATTTTCTCGGAGAAATCAAATAGAATATCGCGTCGCGCGTACGGTGTACGGAGTACGGTGTGCCGCAAAGCGTACGGGGTAAGGCGTACGGCGCTAATGCTTTTTTCTCCGTAAGCTGTACACCTTTTCGTCTTACCAAACCCAGTATGGAAAGTGAAAATGCACAGAAACCGATTGTTTAAAAACTACTCCTTCTCCATCCTTCTCCTTAGCTCCATTGCCCTCGGCGCGGGGTTGGGGATCGTCTTTAAAGAAAAGATCGCGGTCGTGAAGCCGCTCGGCGATATTTTCCTGAACCTGCTTTTCACGGCCGTGGTGCCGCTCGTCTTTTTTTCGATCTCGTCGGCCATCGCGGAAATGTCCGACCTCCGCCGTCTCGGAAAGGTCTTGGGAGGGATGATCTTCATCTTTGTCGCGACCGGCATTCTTTCGTCACTTCTGATGGCCTTGGGTGTCATGGTTTTCCCGCCGGTCCTGGGGAGTCGCCCCGTGTTCGTCCTGCCTGTGGAGGTCGCGCAAACAAAAACTTTCTGGGATATCCTCAAGGCTTTTACCGTGCCCGATTTTGCGCACCTTCTTTCGAAGCAGAACATGCTGGCCCTGATCATTTTCGCCACGCTCGTAGGGCTCGCGGCATCGCTTGCCAAGGAGGACGGAAAGCCGTTCGTGAAATTCCTTGTGTCCGCGAATAAAGTCATGATGAAAGTGATCCATCTCATCATGCTCTTGGCGCCGGTCGGCCTGGGAGCGTATTTCGCATATCTGGTGGGGACGCTCGGGGCCGAACTCTTAGGCTCTTACCTGCGCGTGGTGGCGGTTTATTATCCGCTCGCGATCCTCTATTTTTTCATCGGATTTTCGATCTACGTGTTCCTTGCCGGCGGCAGGGAGGGGTTCAAACGGTTCTGGGGGAATATCCTTACGCCCGCGCTTACGGCATGGGGCACAGGGAGCAGCCTCGCGACCATTCCCGCGAACCTTGAAGCCGCGGACAAGATCGGCATTCCCAAAGACATCAGCCGGATCGTGATCCCGATCGGAGCCACGATCCATATGGATGGCACCTGTATGTCCGCTATTTTGAAGATATCGCTTCTCTTCGCCTTCTTCGGGATGCCCTTCGCCGGCGTGGGCACGATCGTAACGGCCATCGGCATTGCGATCCTGAGCGGCATGGTGATGAGCGGAATTCCGGGCGGCGGGTTTTTAGGGGAACTTTTGATCGTCACGCTTTACGGTTTTCCCGTGGAGGCCCTTCCTCTTATTTCCATGGTCGGCACTTTAGTGGACCCGCCCGCGACCATGGTCAATGCCACCGGCGACACTGTGGTTTCGATGCTTCTTTCCCGCGTTCTGAATAAAGGGAAGCTTACCCCGTTAGGGATCAGTGAAAACGGAACTCATGAGGGTGTTCTTAAAGGGTAAAAGATGGAAAACTATGCGATGATCTCTCGAAAATACGGGAACGCTTTAAATAGCGCTTCCTATCTCTAACGGGGGAACCATGGACCTGTGGGATAAGATGGTGGATATGTTCGGGGGAAACAAGGGGCGGGAAGAGGTCCCCAAAGGGATCGCGGATAATGTGCTGATCTCTTTCCCGAAGATGATAGAGCTTATCCAGAAAAACTTTCCCATCACGAAAGACCGCCGCGCGCTCGACTTCGGATGCGGAAGCGGACGGTTCGCCAAAGAACTTCACGAGCTGGGTTTTCTGGTCACGGGGATCGATATTTCCGGGGAAATGATCCATGCCGCCCGGCAATATCTCCCCAAGGACGTCCGGCTGCTTACCGGTTCCCTGGATCAGATCTGTGAGGAAAGGGTTTTTGATCTTGTTACGGCCGGCATGGTCTTTCAATTCATCCGGGAGATCGATGTTTCGCTCCGCGCTCTTGACCGGCTGATAAAGCCGGCAGGCATTTTGGCCCTTTCCGTCTTCAACCCCCCTTTTGTCACCGATCTTCTCAAGGCCAAGGTCATCTTCAAGGATTTTGACTCCGTGGATTTTCCGACCCATGGGTTGATGGAACTTGTGAAGGGGGCCCGTATTCCGGTCTATTTGCGGGGGGCCGAGGAATACACCGGGCTTTTGACATGCCTGGGCTACGAGAAGATCTTCGAAGTTGTCCCGCCCTTTACCGGAGAATTCCTCGCAAAATATCCCGCCTCTTTTCCGACCCAGAATCCGGAATTTCTTATCCTGGGATTCCAGAAATCCCAAGGGCGCTAAACGGAAAGATACTTTTTTCTCGCGATTGTGGGGACAAACGGCGCGGGGCACGGGATCTTTTCAAGGTCCAGGGCCTCCCGGGCGCGGAAAAATTACGGATAAAAACCCCACTTTTTTTAAAAAAATAATAGAATAACGAGAGGCTTTACAAAAACAGGAAAAGCAGTTACTCCCGAAGTTTTTACGAGGCGAGGATGGCCAAAAAAAATATTTTTCCCGGCGAAGCGGCTCTTTTTTTTATTTTCCTCTTTTTCCTTTCCACAACCGGGATCGCCTCGGAGACCCAAACGCCCACGGCCGGATCCGTCGAAACAAACATACCGGCCATAGAAGGAACCGGTCCTGCGGAGGGTCACGACATTTCTCCCGCACAGCCTTGGTTCCACAAAAAATTGATCCCTGATGCCAAAAGCCAGCAAATGACGGGCAATTGGTTCGGGCTGCGCGACAAACTCGCCGATAAAGGGATCACCTTTTCAAGCAGTTATGTTTTTGACGTCCTTGGGAACCCGGTCGGCGGCAAAAAGCACAGCGTTGTCTATGACCACTCCATGGGACTCGACATGTTCGTTAACCTGCAGACACTGGCGGGGCTCAAAGGGACAAAATTCCATATCTCGGGGCTCTATCGCTACGGGCACAACCTTTCCCAGCGGTACATCAAGAACAGCTTCACAGCCTCGAGTATTTTTGGTTCGGAAGAAGTTAAATTATACGCCGTCGAGTTTGAGCAGTCCTTTCTTGGCGACCGCCTGAACATCAAGCTGGGGCGCACCAGCGCGGGGGACGATTTCGCGCATTCGCCGCTTTACTGGGTGGCCGTCAACAACGCCATCGACGGGAACCCGATCAGTTTGCCGATCAACCTTCCTTTTCTTACCTACCCGAATGCCACCTGGGGCGCGCGTGTCAGGATCGAATATCTCAAGGACCTTTATACCATGACCGGCATTTATAACGGGGACAGTCGCGTCGGCCGCGACAACTTGCACGGCGCCGACTTCACGATGAAGTTCAACCGGGGGCTTCTTTTCTGTCAAGAATTCAGCTACACACCGAACACAAAACCGGAGAGCAAAGGTCTTCCAGGAAACTACAAGATCGGCGGCTATGCCTACACCGGCAAGTCGAGCGATCTCTACGAAGATGGGAACGGAAATTCTTACATTCTTACCGGTCTACCTCAGCGTCAGCGAAGGGGCAATTACGGGTTTTATGCCCATGCGGACCAAATGGTCTACCGGGAAGGAAGCTCGCAGGACAAGAACCCGCAGGGACTCACGCCTTTTATCGTCGCAACGCTGGCCCCCGGCAACGTCAATCAGATCCCGTTCTTTCTTGACGGAGGCCTTCTTTACACGGGGCTCATTCCCGAAAGGGACAACGACACGGCTTCTTTCGGGTTCGGATACGGCAAGTGGAGCGCATCTCTCGCGAATTCGGTCCGTGACGATGAATTCGTCAACGGGGCCAGCATCAAACCCAAAAAATACGAACTTATGCTGGATTTTTCCTACAAGATCGCCATCAACGGATGGCTCTTTATCCAGCCGGATATCCAGTACATTGCCAATACGGGCGGCGCACAAAATAACGAAAGCGCGCTGGTCGTCGGTTCCAGGTTCGGGTTGACTTTTTAAAGGAAAGAGAGGGAGAGGATGCAGCAGAAAAAGAAACTGGGTTTCTGGCAGATCTGGAACATCAGTTTTGGGTTCCTCGGGATCCAGTTCGGTTGGGGACTGGAAATGGGCAACATGAGCGCCATTTACGAGTACCTTGGCGCGAGTCCCGAGAAGATCCCGATCCTCTGGCTTGCCGCGCCCATGACGGGGCTTATCATCCAGCCCATCATCGGGTGGATGAGCGACAACACCTGGGGGGCATTCGGGCGCCGGCGTCCTTATTTTCTTATAGGGGCCATTTTGAGCTCCCTCAGCCTGGTCTTCATGCCGCATTGTTCCGCCCTCTGGATGGCCGCCGGGCTTTTGTGGATCCTGGACGCCTCCATCAATGTTTCCATGGAGCCCTTCCGTGCTTTTGTCTCCGACATGCTTCCCGAAGAACAGCGGACCCTGGGCTTCGTCATGCAAAGTTTTTTTATAGGATTCGGGCAGGTCATTGCCTCCGCGTTGCCTTGGATGATGGAACATTTTTTTAAAGTTCAACAGCATTCGGGCGCGCAGGAAGCGATCCCGCTTGTGGTGCGCTACTCCTTTTATATCGGGGCTGGCGCGCTTTTGACGGCTGTTCTGTGGACCATTCTTACCACCAAGGAATATCCTCCGGAAGACATGGAAACATTCCGGAAAAGGAAAGCCGAAGGCGGCGGGTTCGGGAAAGGGCTCCGATCCATTCTGACGTCTTTTATGGAAATGCCGCAAACCATGCGCCAGCTCGCGTGGGTCCAGATCTTCACATGGCTCGGACTTTTTTGCATGTGGCTTTATTTTCCAGTCGCGGTCGCGCACAACATTTTTGGCGCGACGGATGAAAAGACGATCCTTTATACGCAGGGTATTGAATTCGCGGGGATCTGTTTTTCCGTTTATTCCGCGGTCTGTTTCCTGATCTCACTCCTTCTGGCGCCGCTCGCGAAGGCGATCGGAAGAAAAGCGACCCATTCTCTGGCCCTTTTTTGCGGCGCGTTGGGGCTTTTGTCCGTGGCGTTCATCCACAATAAGTATCTTCTGTTCGTGTCTATGACCGGCGTCGGGGTCGCGTGGGCCAGTATCCTTTCCATGCCCTATGCCATTCTGGCAGGGTCGCTTCCTCCCGAGAGGACCGGCGTCTATATGGGGATCTTCAACTTTTTTATCACGCTTCCGGAGATCATCGCGGCCCTCTTTTTCGGTTGGATCATGGCCCATTGGTTCGGGAACAACCGTCTTTATGCTGTGATCGCGGGCGGCGCGAGTTTAATGATCGCTTCGATCCTGGTCCTCCGGGTCCGGGACGTCGGCGCCGAAAATCTGAAATGGATCCGCGCAGAAACTTGATCCTTCTGCGGGATCTCGTCCGGGTATCCGAGTTTCGGAAGGCGGGGGATGGAAAACAACCCTTTCAGCCAGGCGGCTGAAAGGAGTTCCTCAGATCTTTTCTCTCGCGACAGTAGGCACGAACGGGACAGGGCGCGGGAGTTTTTTAAGGCGGGCAAGATTGTTCCGCGAACGAAGGGCAACGGCCAGGGAGTTCGGTTTTGAAAGGGCTGTCAGGTGATCATTGACAGCTCTCTTTTTTTGCTGTAGTATGCATAAATGTTCATATAGGAATATATGAAGATAGCCATATATCCCACAGCTGTAATGTCTAGGACATCAGGAGGCGCGAGATGCTTGACTTAGCTGATCGAAGAACTGAAAAAGCACGAACGGAACATGCGGCCGCTACAAAAGGGTTGCCGTTTCAGAGAGGGGATGTTCTTTTTCATTCCATTCATGGGCTCTGTGTGGTTAAAGGAATTATAGGGAAACCCAGCGGGTTAGAGGGATTGAGTTATTGGATCGAGCCCGTCCGGCCAGGAAAGCACCTATCAAGATATTTTGTGGGCGTTTATCAAGCGATTCAATCCGGTTTTCATCGGCCCATTTCCGAAAAAGAGATAGAAGGCATTTTTGATTCTTTTCGGCGCGGAAAATTAGAACCAGAAATCTTCCCCAACGAAAATTATTCTTTGCGGCTGCGAACTGTCGCGCAGGGGAATACAGCCCAAGCATTCGCCGAGGTGTTGCTGATGGCAGTCTCAAAACAGCTGTATCGCGATCGAGGGGAGAGCAAGATCGTGAAGCATGCCGCCGAGGCCTTGGCCCAGGAAATAGCGATCGTGTTAAAGGTCCCTGTCAAGAAAGCGTTCTCACTGATCAGAAAGCACTTAAGGTCTCACCTGGCGGCTCATCCCTGGTTAGGTGACGTCCTCACGTGTAAAGACTAAGAATGCAAAAGCATCTCGCTGAGAAGTTGATCAACAATGTGTTAGTTTTGGCTCCGGAGAAGGGGTCGTTCCCCCACCTTCTTGAAACTTCAGTGCAGATTGCCAAAATATTTAAAGTCCGGGTGCGGCTTCTTGAATCCTTAAATTTTGCTATCAAGGAGCCTCGAATGCTCGCAATAAAGCCAGAAGAGACGGAAAAATTTTATAGGAACTTTTTGGAGACTCAGGCGGATCAAAGCGGGGTCGCGTGGGACGCGGTCATTTTCGGGTACTCATTACAAAACGCATTAAAAGAATTTTCCCCCTACGAACTTTTGGTTTTGCTTAAAGGAGATGATTCGTTTGATCTAAAAGGGGTGCTTCAGGAAGTTTTGGGCCCGACTCTTATTGTTCCTCAAAACTTCAATCGGGATTTTAAAGAAATTCTTTTAGCTCATGTCAACGGAAGGTTCAGCGATCGGGCTCTTGGGATGGCGGCGATGTTGAACAAGCACGGACAGGCGCACGTTAGGGTTGTTGCGATCGGAACGGGTACAGCGCTCTCCCTCAGAGCAGCTCAGTCCCAGGCGCAATATTTGTTCGAGAAGTGGAAAGTACAAGTGGATCACAAAATCCTGCATGGCGATATCAAACAGACTCTTCTTTCGGAATGCAATGCCGGAAAAGCCGATCTTTTAATATTGGGCGCAAGTGAATTGGAAGATTGGAGAGACCATCGATTCCGTCTTTTTTCTCATGCGATAGCGGAGGAAGCGAGCTGTCCTGTGCTGGTGGTGAAATAAGGAAAAGCAGCGGAGAGGCATAACGAGAGGCAAAGGGAACATATGAAAGTTTCGGAATTGATCGGTCCTTCATCGATCCTCTTGCGATTTGAAGCCAAGAATAAAAAGGACGCGCTCCGGAAACTGGCAGAAAAGTTTCACGATGTTCATCCCAAAGTGGATTCCAAACTCCTATTCTCTGCTCTGATGCGGCGTGAGGAAGTGGGTTCCACGGGCCTTGGAAATGGGATCGCGATACCGCACACGAAAGCGGAAAAGATCCCCAAGCCTCAAGGTCTTTTGGCTGTATCGAAGAAAGGCATTGATTTTCATGCACTTGACGGGGAGCTGGTTCATGTTCTTTTTCTCATGGTCTATCCCCAGAATCCCGTAGGGGTCCATTTGGTCACCCTCGCTGGTTTGGCAAGGCTTCTTCGTGATGATTTTGTAGTGGGGTTGATGCGGAAAGCGACGACGCCTGGGCAAGTGATCAAAATCATTAGCGGACAGGAAACACGAATTACGGTTTTAGCAGAAAATAGAATATGAAACGGAAAAAAGGCACAATTTTGTGCAGAGTTTTTGAAAACAAGGAGGTGTGAAATGAGCATTGTAATGTCGGGGGTTCGAACTACCGCAAGTGAACGAACGGTGGAATTTCAGTTGTCTGCACCACAAGCTAAAAGCGTTAACGTGTGCGGCAGCTTTAATGAATGGCGCACCAATGCCGGTCGTTTGACAAAAGATCATCGCGGTATTTGGAGGGCATCGATTCAACTGAAGCCCGGAAGGTATGAATACCGGTTTTTCGTAGATGGTCAGTGGGCCGATGATCCTCGCGCTAAGAAGACCGTGGCCAATCAGTTTGGTTCTGGGAATGCTGTTTTGGAAGTAAAATAAGCCCGACTGAGACCGTAAATTAAGCGAAGCCGATAAGCACGGTGCAAGCCCAAAGGTATTTTCTCCGGGCTAAAGGTCGTTCCGTGTTTCTAGGTCGAAGTTTAAGAAATCTACTCGTGAATCTCAGTAAGATTGTGCGGCCCGCCCTCAGCAAAAGGGTGAGAGTCCATTTCCTTGATTTAAAATTTTGTTCGCACCTTTTTTAAAGAAAATGAAGGGAAGGGCTCATACGATCTGCGGGAACTTCTGAGCCGTATTCTTGATATCCTTGTGGAACGGGAAGTTATCCGGCCTTGATGCAAGCCTTTGGCGCAAAAGAAGTTACCGTATGATCGAGTTTCGCTCGATTATCATTAATAACGTCATTGGAAATCGGTACTATCCTAAGCTAAAAATGACATATAATAAAATGCGTTTCTTCCCCATAGAAAAAGTTTCAAAACAGCATGAATGCGAAAAAGATCATCATGCTGGCGGAGGAGTTGTTGAAAGAAAGAACTTCAGACTGACGGAATCTTCTCGAGGAAAGGTTTTATGAAAAAAATAGATGACATGGTATTCAAGATCAAAGCGGATTTTTTAAAGGCCTTGGCGCATCCCGCCCGTCTTCAGGTCATTGAATATCTCAAGGACGGAGAGGCCAGCGTAGGAAAGCTTGTTCAAACTTTGGGGATCGAACAGTCCAGTCTGTCGCGTCATTTGGCCACCTTGCGGGACCTCGGGGTTTTGGCAGCCCGCCAGGAAAAAACGAATGTTTATTACAGTTTGCAGGATCATGATATTTTTAAAGTATTGAGACCGATCGCTGAACTTCTCCGAAAAAAATTAAAAAGAAGCGAGAAAATTTTGGAGAGTCTTGGCGAAGATTAAAGGTTGTGCGGTAAAACAAAGGACATACAATCGATTTCTGACTGTTCTCGCGATGAAAATTATTTCGAGTTTAAGAAAAAAGCGTTTTATTGGCGTGCGATGTAAGAAGGTGCTCCAAACCGGGTCCGTGAAACAAATTCCCCCGCCCTAAAAAACATTTACAAGCATCATTCTAAAGGTGGTTTTAAAAACAAATGGAATTATTTTTTTATGCTCAAATTCCGCTCCATATCTTAGGAGGGATCGCGGGGTTTCTTTTTGAACAACACGGAGAAAAAGCGAACCATGCGACGCATGGCTTGGCTGTTTTGGCAAGCGTGGCGGGCATCCTTTTTTCGCTCAGCATCCTTCTTACTGGAAAATCCTGGGCTTTGGAATTGCAGGGAAGTTTTCCGGTGGGC
Source organism: uncultured bacterium (assembly GCA_964585045.1). Lineage (GTDB taxonomy): Bacteria > Omnitrophota > Omnitrophia > Omnitrophales > Aquincolibacteriaceae > Aquincolibacterium. The sequence goes on along the minus strand of CAZPCF010000030.1, from coordinate 2,977 downwards.
GCTCTCACGCTTGCGGCGGGTCCCTTTTCGGCTTTCTTCCTCCTGATCATTTCTTTCCTCTCCCTGGCCGCCTCCATTTTCGCGATTGGTTATACTCGCGAATATCAGGACAAGAAAAATATCGCGCTTCTGGGGTTCTTTTTTAATTTTTTCATACTTGCGATGTTGCTTGTCGTGACCGTTCAAAACGCCTTTTATTTCCTCTTTTTTTGGGAGCTTATGTCTCTCACTTCCTATTTTCTCGTGATCTTCGAACATGAAAGGCCCGAAGCCCGGTCTGCCGGAACGCTTTACCTGATCATGACGCATGTGGGGACCGCTTTTATTACCGCCGCATTTTTACTCCTCTATGTCCATACCGGCTCTTTTTCATTCGACACATTCAAGGCGGCTGCCGGCACGTTATCTCCGGCCCTTAAAAACATTATTTTTCTCACAGCGCTCATCGGATTCGGGACCAAGGCCGGCGTGATCCCACTCCACATCTGGTTGCCTCAAGCCCATCCACAGGCGCCGAGTCACGTTTCAGCGCTCATGTCAGGCGTCATGATCAAAACAGCTATCTATGGGCTGCTTTTGTTCCTTTTTGATTTTTTAGGGGAAGCGTCCGGCTGGTGGGGGCCTATGGTCCTTGCGGTGGCTATTCTTTCCACGCTCCTCGGCATTCTTTACGCGCTCATGGAAAACGACCTGAAAAGATTGCTCGCCTTTTCCAGCATTGAAAATATCGGGATCATTCTTCTGGGTGTTGGAATGTCGCTTGTTTTCAAAACACTTCATCAGCCCCTTTACGCCGGCTTTGCCCTCATCGCGGCCCTTTATCATGTGGTCAACCATGCGGCATTCAAAGGCCTTCTGTTCCTCGGCGCGGGCTCTGTCCTTTCCGGAACCCATACGCGGAATATCGAGAACCTGGGTGGATTGATCAGGAAGATGCCCTGGACCGCGGCCTATTTCCTGATCGGCGCGATGGCGATCTCCGCACTTCCGCCGCTTAATGGTTTTATCAGCGAATGGCTGATTTTTATCGCGCTCCTTCTTGGATGCGAAGGCGCGAGCCCGGCCACGCATTTTTTTTCACCGATCCTTGCCGCGCTTCTTGGGCTTGCGGGCGCCTTGGCAGCCACTTGTTTTGTAAAAGCTTTTGGCATCAGCTTTTTAGGAAAGGCTCGTTCTCAGTACGCCGCCCATGCGCGTGAAGTGAGCGGATCCATGAAACTCGGGATGGGGATCCTGGCAGCAAGTTGTTTGGGGTTATCTTTGGCCGCGCCCTGGGTCATGAGGGTCCTTGGGAAAATCGCCCAGTCGCTTTCTGGTACGAATATTCCGATGGGGGACATGGTTCGGAGATCCTTTTTGATGTCACCCTCAGGTTCAAGCCAATTTTCCCCGTTTCTTATCGCTTTGATCCTTTCGGCATTTTTGATCGGAACCGTTATCCTTCTTCGATTGACCCTTGGAAAGCAACATATTCGGATCGGTCCCAGCTGGGACTGCGGAATGCCGGGGCTTGAGCCTCGAATGCAGTATACGTCCACGGGTTATTCAAAACCTCTGCGCCGGATCTTTTCTTTTCTCTATCAACCGACCCGTCGTGTGGAGTTGGAAGATGAAGGTCATGAAATGCTCAGGACCGCGCAGCGTTTTGAGTCAAAGATCACCCATCCCGTTGATGAATGGGTCTATAAACCTTTGTCAGAGCTTGTTGCCGATCTCTCCCGGAAGGCCAAGCAGATCCAGACAGGGCACATCCAGCTTTATTTAAGCTATATTTTCATCACTCTGATCCTCCTGCTTCTTTTCTTTGGAGGGCGCTCCTGATGCCGGCGACTATTTTGTCCATTTTCCAACTTTTGTTCTTGGCGATTTTGGCTCCCGCGCTTAGCTGGTTCATCAAAAAAATGAAAGCAGCTTCGCAGAACCGTGTGGGGCCGAGCTTGGTCCAGGTCTATTCGGATCTACTGAAATTATTTCGGAAGAACATGGTCATTTCGGAAACGGCGTCCTGGGTCTTTCATGCTATGCCTTTCGTCCTTTTTGCGTCGACCTTTGCGGCGGCTTCAATGTTGCCGGTTTTAAGCGTACATTCTCTTTTTGGTTTTACGGGAGATGCGATCCTCTTTGTTTACCTCTTGGCCTTAGGACGTTTCTTTTTAACGCTTGCGGCATTAGACACCGGTACCACATTCGGCGGTATGGGTTCAAGCCGGGAAATGACACTTTCTTCGCTCGCAGAACCGGCGCTTCTTCTCGCTTTTTTCTCCTTGAGTTTTCGCGCCCACACTTTGTCCCTGGAGGGGATCGTCTCCTATTTTGCCTCCGGATCACCTGCTCAAATGCTGTTTTTCACAAGTCTTGCTTTCGGTGCGCTACTGATCGTAACGATCGCGGAAAGCGGAAGGATCCCGGTGGATAATCCGGCAACGCACCTGGAGCTGACCATGGTCCACGAGGCCATGATCCTCGAATATTCCGGACGGCAGCTAGCCCTGATTGAATGGAGCCATCAGATCAAACAGCTGGTGTTCTTGACGCTCTTGGCGGATCTTTTCTTTCCCTGGGGGATTGCGGGTTCGTGGGGTCTTTTGGCTATTGGATCGTCACTGGCCCTTTATCTCGCGAAGGTCTTTTTTCTGGCATTTGTAATCGGGTGGATTGAGATCCATTCCGCGAAATTGCGTCTTTTCAGGGTCCCGGACCTGCTGGCGGTGGCATTTGTTCTGGCCATCCTGTCTCTCCTGGGACAACTGATCATCGGGAGGGGAGCATGAGCCCGGAACTCGCGGCTTCGCTGATCCATTTTTTGGGGATGATGCTTCTGATCGCTTCTTTCTGGATCCTCATGTCTTCCCAGATCGGGACGTGCATTCGCGCCTACGCAACGCACTCTTTTTTACTTGCGCTTATTACCGCGGTGATCGCAGTCACGAACCATGTCGAGCATTTACTGATCCCCGCACTTTTGACGCTTATTTTG
>CAZPCF010000029.1:0-14246 GCA_964585045.1 uncultured bacterium | reverse complement strand
TTACAAGGTCATCCGTCAGCGCGAGTATGCCCCGGACGGGTGGCGAAAGGTCATAGACTGAGCGGTGTTAGAAAGTTAAAAGTTCACCGTCATGGAGACAGCGGACTGTATTGCCGAAATGCCGGCGGTATTCGTCAGGATGTTCGGTATGGATGGGAACGATGACTTCCGGATCCATGGCCGTAGCAAAGCGCTTGAGGTCGGAAAGGATCGCGTGGCCGCTCGTGTGGAACTCCTTGAAGGCAATGCCGTGCCGGTCCATAAAAGCCCGCGTCCTATCAAACGAAGGTTCCAGCGTGTACTGGCTCCACATGGAATAGAACATCACCGAACCCTTCGGGATGCCGGCTTGTTCAAACTCGTTCAGGGAACTGTCGCGATACATCACGAAGGCCTTACGGCCAAGCCGCTGAAGCTCCCTTGCGTCAATCTGCCAGGAGCGCCAGCGGTCGCACCAAGCTTGAAGGTTCTTCGCTTCCAGCTTTTGCCGGAAATGCTGGGTGTTCAGAATGGCGATCTTCCGGTGACCGTTCGTAGGTATCGGAAGTGACTTGCGGCCTAGTTCGAAAAGCACGTTCGCGGTGTAATAATCGATGATAAAAACATGGCCCGTTTGAAGCGCCGCATTATAAAAGGTCACGAGCCGGTCCACGTTCTGCCCGGAACAGATGAAAAGCTTCATGCCGTCATGGATCCGGGCTTCATCCGCGATCTCCTTTTCAAGCTCCTCTTCGGTCTGGGCCGCTTCGCTTTGCCGCCCCATCATCGTCCCCTCCATCAGGAGGACATCGATCCCTTGGGGAGGGTTGGCGAGAAGATCCTCGAAAAGTTTCTTCTTACGTCCGTGGCCGCGGAAATCACCGGAGTAAAAGACCTTCTTCCCTTCCGCTTCCACCAAAAACGCCAGCGCGCCGTACGCGGAATGATCCATAAGGTAAGGCGTGATCCTTACGCCGTGACACTCGACCGTTTCAAGGCTCTTCACCAGGATCTTTTTATCGTGAATGCCGAACCTGTCGCCAAGAAAAACTTCGGAGGCCTGAAGGATCTTGTCCGTGTCCACGCCGAGATAGACGGGGATATCGCGGCGGATATACGGAAATAGACCGTGATGGTCCTGGTGAGGGTGCGAAAGCAGCACGGCATCGACCGTTTTCTCACCTTCAACGCCCCAATAGAGCCCGGAGACTTTAGGCAGGATCCCCATTCCGATCAGTTCGGGTACGGTCTTGCCACGGAGGGAGAAATCCTTCAGCTTCTTTTTTTTGTCCCGGGGATCGGAAAGCGGCATCCCGAGATCAATGATGATCCGGGTTTCGCCCGTCGCTATCTCAACGCACGTCCCGCCGATCTGGTGCGTCCCGCGGTGGATGATGAGGTTCATTTTTTTATACTTTCCTGAATATCCGTCTTCAAAATCCTTATGTCGTTAGGCTTTTCTTCATAGCAAGCATGCCGAAGGATAATTTCGCCCCCCTCGAATTGAAACGGCGTTCCATTTTGGACCATGCTCTGCTTCTCTGTTTCAAATCTACTCATCTGATCCGGTGTAATAGCGACAACGGCTTCTATTTGAATTTTTTCAGGGATGGACCTCTTTAATCCGAAAAGGTCCCACCATTCTGGGCCGGCTTTAGAACGGAGTAATTTTATTAAAGTATAAGCATAAATATAGGCCTGGCTTGCGGCGTGCGCATAAGCACCGGGCTTTTTCAATTCCCATACGGACAAGATCGTCTTGTTGGCTTTCACCCTGTGGAGCGCCAAAATATCGATATATCCGGTGCTTAGTTTGGGCTCTCCGGTGTTCGCCGAAATTGGCGAGGGGACCTGCAACGGAAACTTATCGGCTATCAGCACCGGCTTCATCATCAACCTGTCCAAGGCGAATTTTCCGGAACCCTGCCCCATTTCAATAATGAACTTGGATTCCACACGATGTTCAGGACACTTAACCTTTGGTTTTCCTTCTGATGCGACCGCCAATTTTTTAAAATGACTCCGAAATTTCTTTGCGTCTGGCCCGTTCCATGGATAACATCCATCTTTCAAGCAACAAGCCGGTAACTTTCCAGGAAACCAACCCCAATTTTTTTCCGCATGACCCTTCAGCTCTAAAAAAACATCCTTGTTTTTTACAATTACATTAGCGACTTCTTGCCCAAAAAATCGTAAAGAAAAAGCATGCTTCTTGTGAGATTTTGATTTGCCTATCGAGACGTACGCTCGCAAGGGAAACCACTGATGAAATTCTCTTTTTGCCTTTTTTAGACATTTTTGTGCGTTTTGGAGGTCTTTGATCCAGCTTTCCGTCTTTTTGTTAATGGAAGATTTGTTGTTTTTCCAAAGCTGTTCAATTTTTTGCGCTAAATTCATGTCTCCTCCTCCAGTTTGTAATTTTCTTTATCCATCCCAAAAGTCCAAGCGATGGCGGACATTATATCAGTGAAATTTGGCGGGACGCGCAGGTAACTCACCTTCCCCGTCGTGGTACAGTGAAGCTCGAGAAAGCACCAGGATGCGGCTCTGGTTGAAGGCCGCCTGATCCGCCAATCCAGTTTAAGGAGCCGGTTCGTTCCTAGGCTGTCGATCACTGTGAACGGAAGCGCCGGGACGACCCTTGCGGCGCCGAGCAGTTCGAGAACGGCTTCGCGCACATCCTCCCATTTCATATCGTAAAGGTCCTGTGGGTCGAACGCACCGTTTTCAAGCGCGCGGACAGTGTCTTCTGTCACCAGAATGAATATAAAACTGTCGCGGTTGACCCAAAGCCTTTCAGCGCCCGTCCTGTGATCGATGGCCTTTTCCCAGACCCATTCGCCAGCGCCCGCGTAGCTCGTAATATAATGACGGCTTCCATCCTCGTTCCATTCCTCGATCCGGACCGGGTTTGTCCCATAAGCATCGGTCAGGACCCTCGCGACCCTGCGAATCCGCCCGGACGGATATAAATACGTGCGGGTCTCGAGGATGTGTTCGAGATCGTTAGCGCGCAGAAGGGACGCCCTGGATCCGTACCGGCCGTTCGTGTCATGGCCGGAATAAACGCCCTCCGGACTGTTTCCGAAGGACTCCTTGAACTGTTCAAGAAATGAAAGGGCCGCGATACCGTCCGTCATATTCACCCCCAACGCGGTTTCGACCCTTTGAGGTAGGCGTTCAGAAGCCCACGGATTTTGGTATCAAGCTCCTTGGGCGTGATCACACGGATGTCCGGGATCCAGTGGATGATAGTGCGGATCACCTCGTTGAAATTGGCGTGGGTCTCGACAATGATGGAACCGTCCTTTTTCTCCTTTAGGATCCTCTGATCCGGGAAATAGATCTTTTTTTTAAAGTAATGAGCGGAAGCCTTATCGATCTCAAGCACGATCTTCTCCCCCGGATGTTCTGTAAACCAGATGTTAACGCTCCGGTCGAGAACCGACTTCACGCTCCGCGGTGGTTCAAAATACTCATCAAGAAGCTCAAGCCCCTTGATCTTCTCGGAACGGAACTTCCAGAACGCCCGCTTCCCATCCGGCATGGCCAAGAGGTACCAGAACCCCTCGAAATTGATCAGCTTGAGCGGACAAAGCAGATGAGTTTCAATGCCTTTGTCCGTTTCATACTTGATCGAGATCTTCTTCGTTTCTTGGATCGCCTGCTCCAGTTCCTTTACGAATGGAAAACTTTTCATGTTCGCTTGAACCTCTGGCAGCTTGACGTAAAAAGGCGAGGCATCCTCCCTTGCGAGGACCTTGCTGACCAGGCCGCGAAAAGACTCCGAAAAGTTTTTCCCAAGCGAGTCGGCAATCTCATGGAAGAAGGTAAGGAGCGACGCTTCCTCGTCCGTAAGCATGAGCTTCCGGAGCGAGAACCCTCGCATAAAGCTATAGAGTCCCTTCTCCGGCGTATCGAGCGGGAACCCGGTGAGGTTCAAAAGATCCAAGTCGCGCTGCACGCTCCGGATCGAGACATTAAACTCCTTTGCAAGCTCACTTGAGCGGACCTTCCCGCCCCCGTTGAGTTTGTTCAGGATCGACATCAGCCGGAAGATCTTCTTATCGTAGTTTTTGTTTTTCATGGAAGGCAGTATACCACGCATAGCGACAGCATTATGTCGCCTTTAAAAAATATGTTGGAGACATGATCAGTCCTGTCCTCCCCAGGCATTTCAATAGAGACAGGGCATGGTCGTGTCGTCATGTAAATTGATTAAAATGCGACCAAGTCCTGATTGCCCCAAAAATACGATCGGGATCAGGGCAGTATTATGTCGCGTTGGAGAAATTTAAAACGGGAGCTCCTTTTGGGGGTTGGCCTTAGCTTTGGGCTTTGGGTGGTCCGCATCCACAAGAAGACCGACGGCCATATGAAGCGACTGGTGGGCCTGGGAGAGCTTCGACAAATAAAGCGTGTAATCCTTGGGCCGAAACCGGAGCCGCCGCTTCAAGGGTCCGGACTTGTCCGCCTCCTGACGGAGCAGCTCGATGCGCCTCATGATCTTCAGGATCTTCATTTCAAGCCCCTGCGCAGCCTTCGTGACCTTCATACGCCTCCCGGCTCCCGTTCAACCTGTCCCCGAGGTACCAGGTACAATTACAGCTTTTATTTTCTCGGAGATGCCTGAAGACGGATCCCGGCATGCTGAAGCAGTATCAGGATATTCAGAAACCCGGGATTCCCGTTGCCGGAAAGCATCTTATAGAGACTCACCCGGTTAAGCTTGCTTGTCCTGGCGATCCGGGTCATTCCCCCGCGCGCCTCGATCACATTCCTTAACGCCATGAAGAACGCCTTCTTGTCCCCCGCCTCCAAAGCCGCGTTCAGATATCCCGACGCTTCTTCCGGATCAGCCTTTAGTCTTTTGATCAGCCAATCATGATGGCTGACTGCCGCTGGAACTTTCATATGTCCTCCTCAAATAATCAGCCCAATACTCACGGGCCCGTTTAATATCATTATCCTGGCTCGATTTGTCACCGCCACAAAGCAAAATAACGAGCGCATCCCCGTCCAATCCGAAATACACACGATACCCGGGACCAAAATGGAACCGGAGCTCCCAAACACCCGTTGCAACCAATTTAACGTCGCCAAAATGGCCGGCCCTCAGCCGCTCCAATCGCGCCTCAATGCGGTTTATTGTCTTAAGGTCACGAAGTCCATCAAACCACTCGGCGAATAGATCTTTTTCATGGACCGTTTGATAATGGAGAATCTCGCGGATCATCGCAAGGCCCTCGGGCAGAACGCATCGAACTGCCCATAAGAAAGATATCTCATATCGCCCCTTGTGTCAACTATAGTTTACGCGGATAGATATTACTCACATACATATAATATTTTATTATTATGAAATGTCAAGAAAGAGGCATTACTCGGAATAAACTGGAGATGAAGGAGCGGGAATTAATCAGAAGAGGTGCGAATCACGAAGAAGCGACAGAAAAGCGCCCTTGATTTACGAGGGATAATTCGGAGGGTAAGGCGAGACTTAAAGCGTTGCAATGGGATCAAAGCTTGCGGCTGTCGTACGCCCAGTGAAGGACGGCCTGCCGCTGTCTGGGCCGGCAGTTCAGGTCCCCGCGCCGGCAGTGGTTCTTGATCTGGGTCACGTGCCTCCGGATCGCAAGCCACCGCCGGATCTGACGGTCATCTTCTTCAGGAAGCCTCCGCCCCATGTAATAGCGGCAATACCACTGGAACCAGCCCCGGGGATCCTCCTTGTGCATCCACCCTTTCGCCCGCCAAACACTTAACGGCTGGCTGGCATTCACCCCAAAACAATTCAGCTTCGCATCATGTTTTGCGGGACAAAGCCTGGCTCCCACAAACCAATCCTTGGGGAACTCCTTTCCGCAATCGGTCATGTACTTCCCCCCAAAAACACCCAGGGCCAGCATCTCCTTAGGCGTCAACTGCGGCCGGAACCGGGGATCAAAATTCTTTCCCACAGGTTCGGAAAGCGTATACCGGTAACCTTTTTGCATCTTGTCGGTGACCCTCACGACTTTCATTTTCCGTTTTGGCATACGTCCCCTACTTTTTTTTATGGGTTTCCAGATAAAACTCGGGCTCGCCCACACTGACGATGCCCAAATGGCCGTCAACGGTCAGCGGCATGCCGTCCCGGACATAGGTCATCAGCCCGGTGATCCCGTTCACGCAGGGTATCCCGAGTTCACGGGCGATGATCGCACCGTGGATCAACATCCCGCCCCGCCGTTCGATGACCGCGCTCGCAAGCGGGACCAAGTGGGTCAACTGGGGTTGGATCGCATCGCAGACAAGCACATTCCCTTTACGGAATTTCTTAAAGTCTTCCACATTCCGGACACAACATGCCAGACCCGAAGCCAAACCCGAAGAAGCCGCATTCCCTGTCATTTGCCTTACCCTTTCCCCTCTCGGCAGGGCGGACTGTCTCTCGGCCTTCGGTTTTTCTTTGAGTTTTAATTTTTTAGACTTTCCGGATTTTAGAAGCTCGTGAATCTTCCCGAGATCTTCTTCCTCGGGCTCACGCCCCTTCAAACGTCCTTGATGTTTCAAAAAAGCGCTCAAAGTTCGCAGGACCCGAAGAAACTGGCTTTCGACACGAGCCAGAAGGATATTGTCATCATCACGGAGTTTCCAGCTAAGACGGGCGATCCGGAGAATCTCTCGAGACTTTTTTCGCTGGCTCCCTGCCTTTTTCAGAAATTTTTTCATAAGCAAGCCAGCGCCGGACGCGCTCATCCCGGGACCCGATGGATGCACCGGCTTAGCGGTGGATCGGCGTTGAACAAGATGAGAAAGGACCCATGCAGGTTCCTCGGTGAGTCGTTTGTTCGCGTAAGAAACATCCCCATACTCTTGAAGAAAATCCTGAAATCGTTTCAAAAAGATCGTCCCTCCGCGTTGACGCAACATGGCAACACGCAGGGCCTTCATCCGAAGCGATGCGCCGGCCCCTTTTTGCTTTAAGATCCTTTTCAGAGCGGCTTTCAACGCCTTCGAGCGACCAAGGTGCCGTACCATTTTTTCCATGTCGCGATTGCGGGCCATTGTGATCAAACCTTCGCCTTGGAGAAGTTTCACGAACTCAAAAGGATCGTCGGGATGCATCAGATCATTATAATGGATCCCAAAATAACGAACTCCGTGAGCGAATGGGATGAAATAATTTTTGTAGATACCCCGCCAGTATTTCAGGGTTTTGTGTCTTTGGCGCAGCTCCCTGCCCAACGCCACGGGGCTTAGGGTTTCAATGTCGACCGCGGCCATGCGCTCCCCCTCCCGCATCAGTTCCGGGATCAATTTTCCGGAGACATGCTTCGCGAGTTTGAAGAGTTTTTCAGGAGGCGGTTTGAGGCTAAGATACCAGGGGCGTTTGTCGTGGGCTGAAGATACAAGCGGAGCCGTCACCGGACGTGCCTGAAGGATCGTAAAACCGTCGCTTTCTCCCGTCCATTCCAGATCGGGTTCCCAGCCGAAGTCCCGGGCCAATCCCCTGAGAGAACGATGCAGGAGCCCGAGGTCTTTGGGCTTTAAAAGGGGTTTCCGGGAGTCTCCCCCTTTCCTTTTTCCCGGCACCCAGGAAAGAATTTTTCCGTTCCGGTGATCCAGAAACCAACGATCGGGGTCGGTCTCACCGCTGACGAGGGCCGCGCATAATCCCGGCACAGACTCGACAACCTCGCGCTTGGCACCGAGCGCCCTGGGATCCTTCCCGAACGCAACGCCCGAAACCCGGCTCCGCACCATGCCCTGCACCAGCACTGCCATTTTGCTTGTAGCGGGTTCCAGCTTCAGTTCTTTTTTATAAAGCATCGCGCTATCGGACCAAAGCGAAGCCCAAACCAGACGGATCGACTGCAAAAGAGCGGACTCTCCCCGGACATTGATAAAAGATTCATGGAGCCCAGCGAACGAGGACCCGGCCTTGTCTTCATGCGAACCTGTCGAGCGGACTGCGACGGGATAGCCAATCCTAAGATCTTGCCGGGCAAGCACAACGGCCTTCCTCAGATCATCAGGGAATTCCGCCGCAAGAAATGCGTTGCGGATCCGAAGCGTACAGTCCCACAACTCTTCCCACCGCATTTCCTGAAAAGGTTTGCGGCTGATCTCGGTCCGGATCACAGATTCAAGCTGATTGACCTCAAGAAAATAATCGTAAGCGGCCACGGTGAGACAGAAACCGTCCGGAACACGGTATCCTTTTCCGTACAAGCGGGCGAGATTCATAGCCTTCCCCCCGACTCGAGACAGATCGGAAAGTTTAATTTCTTTGAGGGGGATTATCCACGCCGGGTGGGGATCCACTGGCCGACCTCTTGGAACCTGGAGACATGAAAGTAGCGAAGGACGCGAACGCGGATCAGCGCACAGGTCGGAGAATGAAAGAAGGATTTCAGATAAGGGTGCCGCTTCAAGAGGATGTCTGCAACCGCCAGTGTCTCTTTCCGGCCCTTGATCTCTGCGGCTTTTCCCGTCGCGGTAACGGATTCGACTGACATGAACTTTTTTGGAAAGTGGGAGCGATTATCCGCCTGGATCGCTACTTTTGAACATCGCGTGAGCAGGCGGTATTTTCGCGTCGTCTTCGGAGTCGAGAAATAAATATGTTTCAGGTCCTCGGAAGCAGCAAAGCCAACGATCGAAGCGTAGGGTTGCGCCAGGCCCTGGGTGCAAAGGATCGCAAAGCGCTGCGACACCAGAAGTTTCCGTATCCGGTCCCGGACAGACCGCCGGAGCCCTTGCGTCGCACCAGCCGTTTGACGTTGCCTCAAAATAGGTTCGTTATCGTTCTGCAAGCTCATCTTTTCATCTCCTCATCGACAACACTCGATCGCCTCTTATCCTAAACCAACATCCCCAGAGTGCCTACTTTTTTTAAGAAGCAACGCTTTCTCCGATACATTGATCTGTTTCATCAATCTTTTGATGGCCACTTCTTTTGCCTTTGCCTCAATTTCGATCGTGATATCAAGACCATACCAAAACCCAGGGAAATCTCTTGGATCAATATAGTCATGATGGTACTGGGGCGTTTCACTCTTCCAACCTTCGCGCGGACTTGAAAGATGAAAAAGAGGCTCTCGATCCCACGTTTTTAAGGCAGCTTGGGTCGCCTGCTCAGGGGTCAAACCATCCGCCAAGCACCGGTGATGATGCACATCGTAGACTAGCGGCAAACCCACCTTATCACATACGGGCAGCAGATCCTCGGGCGTATAGACACGGTCGTCATTTTCGATCGTCAATCGCGTTCGGATGCGGGAGCTCAACTTCTTTAATTGCGTCGTGAGCCGGCTTAAAGCCGATGCTTTATCGCCATAGGCGCCGCCCCCATGAATATTGATCACATCCGCGCCGATCCATTCACTCACTTCGGCTTGATACTCAAGTTCCTCTATTGATTTCCGAGTGACATCCTTACGTTCTGAACTCAGCAGAACAAACTGATCCGGGTGAAAAGAAAAACGAAGATCATGCTCTCGGGCATACAGTCCCGTCCTTACAAACTGATCCCGGATCGTTCGGCCGCCAGGAAGGTCGGCTAAATGATAAGCATAATCCGGGAATGTTTTGAGAGGCAATATGCCGCTATTGACCCGGAAACAACCGATCCCATTGGCCACGCAAAACTCTGCCGCTTTCTGAAGCTGCCTGGCATTGGTTGAACATAAGGCTGCTAGTTTCAAAAGGCGCTGCTTGGAGGTTAATGTTCTTAAATGTGTGGCAGTCGTGGTCCGAAATCGGATCGGCTCTTTAAAGAACACGCAGCATAAACCCAAGCGAATCATTTTTATTTTACTCCCCACCGCTCAACGCAAACACAGCTTTCGGCCTGCGTACCCGGCAGCGTTGTTTGCAGCAATCTGGAGTGTACCTTTCTACCGTTTGTTATCTTTTTTTCAGAATATCAATGAGCGCCGCTGGAAGGTCTGGAAATCTAAAGGAGAAATGGTGCCCCAAAAGCTTCAGAGGGATAGCCTTTTGTCCGCCCAGCAACATCTCCGACATTTCTCCGAGCATTATTTTCAAAAAAGAACTAGAAATTGGAAGCCAGGAGGGTCTATTCAAAACCTTCCCCAACGCACAGCAGAAATCACGCAGGGTCAACGGATTGGGCGCCGTCGCGTTAATGGGACCTGAAATGGCATGATTCTCCAAAGCAAATAATAGGATCCCTACAACATCCTCACGATGGATCCATGAAACCCATTGCTTGCCAGATCCAAAAGGCCCTCCGACAAAGAATTGAAAGGCCGGGATCATTCTCGCAAGAGCACCGCCCTCCTTTCCAAGGACTATTCCAGTTCTCAGAAGCACGGTCCTAACGCCAAACTTCTCTGCGCCCCGCGCTTCTTTTTCCCACCGGTCACAGACATCCGCTAAAAAACCTCTCCCCTTCGGGCTTATCTCCGTAATATCCCCGTCGGGCACATTTCCGTAATAACCTATGGCGGAAGCATTGATCAAAACCTTCGGCTTGCGTGTTAATTTCTCGATCGCATGAATAATCGCCCGCGTCGCATGGACCCGGCTGTCCAAAAGGATCTCTTTTTGTTTTTGTGTCCACAGCTTCTCTGCAATAGCTGCTCCTGCTAAATTAATCACAGCATCTCCGGCTTCTAACTCGTTCGCCCATGCCCCAACTGTTCTTCCATCCCATTGGCAGAAACGTATATTGCTATCAACGCTCGGTTGATCGCCGCGAGACAAAAGGATGATCTCATGTCCTTGGCTCTTCAATCGAGAAACTAAGGTTTTGCCAATAAAGCCGGTCCCTCCGGCAATCACGATTTTCATTTCTAATCTCCTCAAACATTCGCTTTAAGAAATATTTCCGCCCAAAATATACGGACCTTGCCCTACGCCGGGCGCCTCCCTTTTCACATCAAGTCTTTGACGAGCGTGTAGCGGTAATGCTTTTGCATCTTGTCACGCACGATCACGGTCTTTATTTTTTTCATAAAAACCCCTGTGTTCAGTCTTGTCGAATGGTGCTGGGGACACCACGGTGCTGCTTCACTGCCGCGGCCGAAGCCTTGTGCCTTCGGCAGGCTCTCAGAAACCTGATGTTTCTGTCTTCGCACGAACCGGGGACAATAAATTCAGGCTTTATAGAGCGAAGGGATCCGTGAGGCCGAGTAATGGGGAACAAAAAGGATTGTTTTGTTCTCGAAAATGACTTTCTCGCACAAGTCATCATTCAAAACTACGGCGGTTTGACACTCTGGATATTTCCTCAGGAACTGCTTCAATCCATGGGGGATTTCGGTGTCGCGAAGCCTCGACTTCACCTCAATAGGGATAGGCTGTCTGTCCTGCACAAGGATAAAATCCACTTCTTCTTTTTCCCGGGTCCTCCAGTAGTAGAGATCCTGTGACACCGTCATGTTCTTTTGGATCTCATGGATAACAAACGATTCCATAAGCACGCCCTTGTCTGGCCTTGCGTTGAGAGAGCGAAAATCACGCAAAATGGCATTACGAATACCCGAGTCAAAGAAATAAACCTTGTTGGTTTGTTTAAGTTCCCGCCCCCGGTTTGTAAAAAAAGGCTTCAAAACATCCAACAGAAACATCTGCGAAAGAATAGAAATATCCTTCCTCACCTGGCGTAAGGAATAATTCAAATCCCTCGACATTCCAATCTCACTCACCAAATTTCCTTCCTGGCCGGCAAGAAAAACAAGCAACCGGTTAAAGGACAGAATATCTTCCTCCCTCAACAGTGCTTTAATGTCTTTCTGGATATAGGTTGCGACCAAGTCCAGCAGGAGCCGTTTTTTATTTTCCACTGTCTTTTCGTGAATAAGGCCCGGCATCCCCCCAAAGATCACGAAGGTCTCGAGATGCTTCCTGAGCGCACGGTGATGTGACAGAGAGAGTTTCGCGCCAAGAATGTGAGGCAGCCGCAGTTTCGAGGTCCGGCTCGGCAGCCATTCCGAAAAAGAAAGCGGAAAAACCCGGTAAATGCGGCGGCGTCCGGCAAGGCTTTCCTTCATGTGCTTGTGCATTTCCAAAGCCGAAGATCCCGAGGCCACCACCTTGAGCCCTTTATAACCGTCATAGATCGCCTTGAAGAGCTTCGTCGCGTTGGGAAGATAATGGAACTCGTCGATCAGAATCGTTTGTTTGGCTTTGCCTAGATCATTCAGGACTTCCTGGGAGGGATTTGAAAAATAATGAGCATCACGAGGCAACTCAAGATCAAAGTAACGGCACTTGATGCCCTGACTCCGGCAGCGGCTTCGTATAGCTTTAAGGAGCGTCGTCTTGCCTACCTGGCGAGGGCCGATGATCACGCCGATTTCACGGCGAGGAAAATCCCCTATGAGCAGCGGCGCAACAATTCGTTTAAGTGGCATGGCGACATTCTATGCGCAAGTGCATAGATTGTCAAAATCAAAAAATCGATCCGGCCGATAAAAAACGCCTTCGGGCTTCGCCTCGACGAGCGTGTAGCGGTAATGCTTTTGCATCTTGTCACGCACGATCACGGTCTTTATTTTTTTCATAAAAACCCTATGTTCAATTCCAGGCTTTGATCTTCAAGACACTCTTCTTACAAGAGCCGCTGCCGATTTATGCTTTGCCCGGCACCAGCAGCAGGCCTTTCGCAGCCCTCGTGAGGGTAACGCTTCCGCTTTCAAAAAGGGGGCTGGCGATCTTCTAATGCCTGTCCCCAAAAAGGGGACTGTCACCTGTCTATCAATTCATTGGGAATTGAGGCTTTAAAAGTGCCTGGCACTTATTTTTCTGAGAAAAAATCAGTTGTTTTTGAGGAACCGCTTGATATCGTCGTGATCCCCGGCAAGGACAAACTCGACCAGATCACCCTTCCACCGGAAAAGGATCCTGGCTTTGATCCCCTTCCGGACTTCCCAATAATCCCCTATAAGCCGCTTGAGCCCCAACCCTTGGTGGATTTGCCGATCCTGGGAAAGCACGTCGATCAACTGCCCGGCCGCTTCTTTGACTTCCTCTTTTTCAGGAGAATGAAGCGCTTTGATCGACCGGTCAAAAGACGGCTTAAACTCAAATCTCATAGACCGGCAAGATGCTTCTTCGCGGCTTCAGCCGACGCGTAACCCGCCCCCTTTTCCGCGACTTTCCTCTCGATCTTTTGCCATTCCCCCGGGGTATAAGGGGACTGCGCCGTAACGGAACAAGGCAGCAAAATGATCCCCTCTTTTGTGATACCAAAAGCCAAAGCCGAACCCTTCTGCAGGCCCAGGATCTTCCGCACGCTGTTCGGGATCGTGACCTGCCCTTTTGATGTCATCTTAGTCGTTTCAATGATCGTCATCGTATGAGCTCCTTTTCTCCTTATCGTAGACGGACCTCAAGTCCGCCACGATGGGTACTAGCGCCTGTGCGCTAGTATTACTTCCTTACTTTCCTACAATAAGGATACCCTACCCGTAAGCCGCTGTCAAGGTAGGATCTATTTTATCTATCTATTACCGTATTAACGGGACGGCGGCTGGTTTACGGTACAGGCTCTCATGCGGTAAGCGCCCCGGGCCTTTTCTCTACTTTAACTGTGCGAGAAAAGGGCCGGCGTTGCGGAGAGCCGCCAAGGCCAGCCCGATAGCCATAACCCAAAATATTCTGATGAACGCCGCCTCCCAGTTGAACGGACCGTTCCAGTCCGATTCATTTTTACTCAGATCGATCGTGTACGATACGCGGCAAGGTTCACTGTCCTGGACCCATTCATCTCCCGGAAGATCAGTCGCGCCGAGTCGCCGGAGCGCGTTGACCAAGGGAGGTCTGGGGCCTTCATAGGTCCCGCCAAACATCGACCTCTTTACAAAATAGGGCGTATCTCTCAGGAACGGCCCGAACTGAGCACAGGTCTGGGACAAACCGCCGATCGGCTGGGAAAAAGCGCTCCCGCAAACACTGCAGTAGCCCACCATTCCTCCCATGGAGAAAAACCCTCCCCAGCCAAATCCGAACGAGGCTCCCCCGCAGTCTGCGCATGGTCTCGTGGACTCCGGCCATTTCTCCCACAAAATAAAAAGAGCCCCGATGGGCATAGGCCGTCCCTCCGCGCCAAAGGAATAACAGCAGGTGTTCTGCGGAAAAGGCAGCCAGGGGTCCAGCGCCAAGAGCTCCTCCTTGAACTTCAGCATGCCCCGGAGGATGGACGCTATCTCCGGATATTTAAACGCTTGAACTTTATTGGTTTTCATACATACCTCCCTAAAGCACAAAAGCCCACGCTATCAAGCATGGGCTTCCATGGCTTTTTAGCAGTT
>CAZPCF010000028.1:0-14425 GCA_964585045.1 uncultured bacterium | reverse complement strand
TTTCTCCTGAAAATTCTTGAGAAGCCATTCGCTTAAGAAAAGAAGCACCCGCCGCCCCTGCTCATCCCGGGCCAAGGCGACACCGTAAGAGAGTATCTCCCCGAGATCCGCGTCACCCAGCGCGCACTCTGCCCATCGCAGGATCTTCCAAGGCAGCATTTCAAGTTGCGACTCCGCGCCATATTCTTCCTTCAGGCGATACTGCAACACCTCATATTGCAAGGGGCCCACAGCCCCCAACAATGCGATATTGGGATTCGCCGGCTTGATCCAGCTGAAGACCTGAACAATATCCTCGGCAAGCAAATGCTCCAGCCCTTTCCGGAAGGGTTTATACTTCGCCGGCGAGGGATTGTGGATCGAGGCAAAACACTCCGGGGCGAATCGCGGAATGGTATTGAACACGATCGAAGGATCTTCGCTCACGGTATCTCCCACACGAAAATCCGATTTAACGGCAAATCCGACGATATCCCCCGGGTATGCCTCATTGACGGTTTCACGGCTTTGCCCCAAAAGCGTGTGCGATCCCGCGATCCTGACACGTTTCCCGGTCCTTGTATGATAAACATCCATATCCCGGGTGAATTTGCCCGAGCAAATGCGCAAAAAGGCGATACGGTCGCGGTGCAACGGGTTCATGTTGGTCTGGATCTTAAAGATAAAACCGGAAAAATCTTTGGAGGTAACGGAAATAGACCGCTCCCCCGCCTTTCTTTCTGCCGGACCCGCGGAATACTTGATGAAACCGTCGAGCAAAAGCTGCACGCCAAAGTTGTTCGCGGCACTCCCGAAAAAAACCGGCGTTGTTTTTCCCTCGAGCACTGACCCGGATGAAAAACCGACGTGCGCCGTGTCCAGGAGTTCTAATTCTTCCGCCGCGTGACCATACGATTGCTCATCCACGATCGTTTTCACCGCGGGGTCCGAGAATCCGTGCATTGATACGGGCGCTTTGAAGGCGCCTCCGGGGACCTTTTGAAAAAGGTGCACTTCTTTTTGAAGCCGGTCATAAACTCCCCTGAATTCCCGGCCGGCCCCCAAGGGCCAGTTGACCGGGTAGGCATGAATTCCAAGGACGTTTTCCAGTTCATCGATCAACGCGAGGGGGGCCAGACCCGGACGATCCAGTTTATTCATGAAGGTAAAGATCGGGATCCCGCGGTGGCGACAGATCTCAAAAAGTTTCCGGGTCTGGCTCTCGATACCTTTTCCGGAATCGATCACCATCACGACCGCATCGACCGCCATCAACACCCGGTAGGTATCTTCCGAGAAGTCTTTGTGGCCCGGCGTATCGAGGAGATTGATCCGCCATGAGTCGTAATCGAACTGAAGAAGGGTGGAACTGATGGAGATCCCGCGCTTTTTCTCCATTTCCATCCAATCTGAGGCCGTCTCTCTCTCCTGTTTCCGGGCGGTCACAGAACCGGCCAGCTGGACAGCTCCGCCATACAGAAGGAATTTTTCCGTGAGCGTTGTTTTGCCGGCATCCGGATGTGAAATGATCGCGAAAGTCCGCCGTCTTAAGATTTCGTCGTGGATCAAACCTGTTCGCATTGCCTAATTTCCATGTTGTTGCGATTCGCGCAGGAAATTGGCATTGCTCTTCCATCCCGGGATGGGCTTGCACCAAAGTTCCAGAAAAACTTTTTTGCCAAGAAATCTTTCGATGTCAAGACGCGCGGCCGTGCCGATCTGCTTGATCTTCTCGCCGCCCTTGCCGATCACGATCGCTTTCTGAGAATCCCGTTCGATCACGATCGTGGCATGAATTCGGGTTATTTTTTCTTCTTCCTTGAAATCATCAATGCGCACCGCTCCGTCGTAGGGAAGTTCCTCCCCCAGGAAGTGATAGAGCTTCTCACGTATCATTTCCTGTACATGGAAGCGGACATTCTGGTCGGAGAGCTGATCCTCGGGATAAATGAACTCCCCCCGAGGCAAGTATTCCAGCGTTTGCCGGATCAAGACTTTGACGTTCTCTCCGGTCTTGGCACTGATAGGAATGAACTCCTTAAAGGCGTAGACCTTTTGAAAAGAATCCAGGGCCAATAAGAGATCGTCCTTGGGAAAATGATCGATCTGATTGACCAAGAGGAATACGGGTATCGAAACATCCTGGACCCATTTCAGGATCGCGCGCTCCGCGTCCCCCATGGCCTTGGGATATACCATCCAGAAAAGAAGGTCTGCGTCCGAAAGTGACTGATGGACATCACGAACCATCCCTTCACCCAAAGCATCCTTGGGTTGATGGACGCCCGGCGTGTCGAGAAAAATGATCTGCCCGCGATAAGGGCTTTGGACCACCGCGCCATCAGGAACGGTCAGGATCCCGCGAACCACATCGCGCGTTGTCTGCGGCTTGGCGGAAGTCCCTGCCAATTTCTCCCCCACCAGATAATTCAGCAGGGTGGATTTCCCGACATTCGGCCTTCCAATGATTGCGACATGCCCGACTTTGGTCTCAGGCATCCTGCGTCCCCTCACCGGATACACTGTTTGTCTTATTTTTGCGCGTAAAAGGTTCCGTCAAGATCTCTCCGATCCTGCTCAATCCGTTCTTTACTTGTTCGGGAGCGCTCGTTGCGATCTTGACGGTCCCTTTGATCCCTGCCTTGGCCTTGTCGACCATAGCCTTTTGGAGCGCTTTCGTAAAAGCGCTGAGCACGCGGAACTTGGGATCTCCGATATAACCGTCCACCCTAATATCCAATTCTACGGCTTTCTGATTCTCCAAAAGAAGCTGTATCGCCCCAAACGGATATTTCAGGAATTTCTGGGCCGCGGTAGGGGTGGCGATCTTCATGGACTTAAGCGTCAACAAGTGCTCGGATCTGAGATCGTTCTCAATGCATAAAAGATGCGACTTGAGATCAAATGTCCCGCCTTGCACCTCCCCAAAGATCTCCGACCAAAGGAATCCGTATTCGGCCATAGAACCGTTCGTGATCTCGACATCGACATCGAAATTGTCCCCGTCCGCAAATTGGCACCGTCCTCCGCCTTTGAAAGGGGCCGGAGGATTCACCCCGAACGTTGCGTCCACATGAATGGTTTCCGTAAAGGTCGGGCTGACGTAATCCGAAAGAAAATCAAAACCCGTCCAGTAGCCCTTGATGTGCTCAAAGATCCACTTTTGTTCCTCGGATTCGCGACGATCATCGAAAATGATCGTCCCGTCTTCCATCTCCAAACGGTCGATCCGTGTCCGCCAGGAATCTTCGCCGATATTGTCCGGATGTGGCATCGAGCGCGGAGGCGGAGGCGGGCTGTCTTCGTCCAGCCCCATATTGTGATACCAGTGCCAAACATTGGTGCGGGAGCCCTGCGGGGTCATGTAGCTCTCGATCGCAAAGACAACCTTTTTAAAATGGGCTTTCCGTATCCGGATGAATTTGTTCTTGAGCACGCGAAGGTCCAAAGTAAGGTCGATCCCTTTGCACGTGAAATGATCCCGCCGTCTGAACCCCGGAGGATTGAGAATCTCCAATTTTTCAACACTTATCCTTGAAAAAAAGGGGGAAATACGCATGCCTTCGATATGGACCGGCATATCAAAAACTCGGGTCATCACTTTTTCCAAAAAGGGCTCTGCCGCCATGCCCAGGAGCCGGGCATGCAACATTCCGAGGATCGCCAGCACGATCAGAATAAACAAAAAAAGCCTTTGTTTCTTCATCGAGGATTCAGCCCTTTCCGGAAGACCTCTTCTCGCATATAAAGTTCTTTCAATCGCCCGACCTCTTCCGGGCTCAATGCCGGTTGCAAAGATGCCGCGATGTTCTCAAGCACCTGCGCGCGGGTCTTCGCTCCGGCGATCACCGTCGAAACCGCCCCGGACGCGAGCGTAAATTCTAATGCCGTTTTCAACAAAGACAACGTCCCGGACCCAAGTGTTTTTTGGATAAGCTGGATCTTTTGCCAATCAGTTTCCCGCTTTTCAGGGGCCCACCGGCGGCGATGGTCATTTTCGGGAAACTCGTGCGACGGCGCATATTTTCCACTCAGGAGTCCCGAGGCGAGCGGTTCCCGGATGATCACCCCAACCCCTTTTTTTTCAGCCTCCTGCAAGACCTTCACGGCCATGCGTTGATCCAACAGATTGAAGATGATCTGGATCGCCTGGACCCTCGGATCCTCAAGCGCCGCCAAGGCCTCCGCCTCCGTGTGAACCGAGATCCCGACAAAGCGGATCTTCCCTTCTTTCCTCAAACCTTCGAGAACACTGACCAAATCTCCTTTTTGGATCAGCTCAAGAGAAGGATTGTGAAGCTGAAAAAGGTCGATCACGTCCGTGCCGAGACGTTCAAGGCTTTGTTCGCAGGCGAAGCGGATATAACCCGCATCAAAATTTTTCCTGTGTCCGGTATGGTTGAGTTTTTCAGATGATCCCGGGAACAAAGAGGCTGATTTTTGCGCAGGAGAGTAAAAATCCCAGCCGCACTTAGTGGCCAGTGTCAAGTGATCGCGGGACTTGCCCTTCAGGAATTTCCCGAGAAGTTCTTCACTGTGCCCTTCCCCATAGATGTCGGCTGTATCGAAGAAATTGACTCCGAAATCCCAGGCGGTCGCCAGAGCCTCCAGAGAATCTTTGTCGCAGACCGGGCCGTAGGCGTTGCCCCCTATGGCCCAACAGCCGAAACCGATCTCGGAAACACGCAAACCCGTTTTCCCAAAACGGCGCTCTTTCATATGAGAGGCAACGGCTCCGGTCCCGGACGCCCAAAAGAAGGAGGGATGATCGAACGATTATTTGGGAAAAAGTTCGTCAATGGCTTTTTGGATCTTGTCTTGAGCCTGATAACCGACCAGCTGTTTCGCGACTTCTCCATCCTTGAAGAAAATGACCGTCGGAATGCCCTGGATCCCGTATTTTTGAGGCGTGTTCGGGTTCTCATCCACGTTCATTTTTCCAACCGTAATGTGGCCGACATTGGCAGCCGCGATCTTTTCAAGCACAGGGCCGAGCATCCGGCAGGGCCCGCACCACTCGGCCCAAAAATCGACCAGGACGGGTTGTTTGGATTGAAGCACTTCGGTTTGAAAATTCGAATCGGTAAGGATCTTTTCTCTGCTCATGAATTCACCCCGTTAGAGATAGAAAACGTCTTTTAAAATATCAGAAAAACTCAAATTCCTTCCATGCCAAAATCAACCCAAAAAAGAACAACGCCGTTCCCGCAACTTCTAATGGGGCAAGTCCCACCCATGGAAGATAGCGGCGACGGCCTTGTTATAACTAAGTTGTAATATACACCGGACATAGGGTTCTGTCCACATAGGCTAGAGGCAAAGATAATCGAAAGTCGGTTAGGTTCTGATCAACGTTGAGGAAAAAGAGATAAGGACTTGGACGTCATGATTCTTCTTCCCTCTTAGGAGCAACTTCATCGGTGTCTTTTTCAACGCAAACCCTGTTCCGTCCTTCGGTCTTCGCTCGATAAAGGGCCTCGTCTGCGCGGAGGACCATCAGATCGGGGACCGTCTCCCCGGGCCTCAGGGTCGCGGCCCCAATGCTCACCGTCAGTGAGATCTTGACGCCTTCATAATTAAAAGAGTTCTGTTCGAGCTGGCGCCGGACCTTCTCCGCATAATTAAAAGCCGCGTCGATCAGATGGCATTTCTTGAACATGACGATAAATTCTTCACCGCCGTAACGTCCCACGGCATTCATCTCGCCGCTCTCCGCCTCCGTCTGCGTCATAAGCCGGAGGTTCTCGGCAACATATTTGAGCGCCACATCACCGGCCACGTGCCCGTATTTATCATTAATTTTTTTAAAAAAGTCCAGATCCAGAAGAATAATAGAAAGCGGTTGTTGTTTTTTGTGAGCCTCCGTGACCGCATCGTTGAGCAAGGTCCGGAAATGACGGATAACGTAAAGCCCGGTCAGACCATCGCGTGTCGCTAAAGTGAAAAGACGCGCTTGTTCGCGTTTCCCGATCGTGATCGAAAAGACCGCCGAAAAAACGAAAAGCGAGAAGATCATAAGGATCGGGTTGACCACATAGATCCAGATCCCCTGGTTGACAAAGAGCCAAAAGGCAAAAAGCACCCATAAAAATCCGAACCCCAATCCGACCACGAGTGAAAGGACTTGCCTCGAAAAAAGGAAGAAAAAAGAAAGCAGGAGGCCGATCGTCAAAAGCGCTATCCTGTTCCATTGCGAGGCCACGGGCCGTGCACACTGCTTCATAAGAATGCTATTCATGATATTGGTCTGGACCCCTACCGCCGGATAAGTCTCTTCCATCGGATTTGCCTTGATATCCGTGAGCCCAAGAGCCGTAAGGCCGATCACGCAGATCTTGTTCTTGATCTTGTCCGGAGTGATGATGGGCGTCCGTCCTTCACGAATAGAAGCATAGCTTTTGATCACGTCTAAAAAAGAATAATGCTGGAAGGAATCCTTCCATTTTCCCACCCAATTGATAAAGATCCTTCCCTCCTGGTCCGTCGGAATGTTCAACTTATCCTTCGACATATCTTTGCCAAGATAGTCGAACGCCACCTTGGCGCCGAGATAAGAATAGTCCTCTTCGTTGTAGGAAAGCAGAGGTATCACCCGGCGGATCGTTCCATCCCGGTCCGGGAAAATGTTTACATGCCCGATCCCTTTTGCATGTCGTTCGAATTCGGGCATCGCATGGATCCAGGTCTTCTTCCCGCCCGAAGCCTCCAACATCACCGGCAAGTACACATTTCCGGCCTCCTCAATGGCCTGACTCAAGGCTTCATCGTCAAAGGTCGTACTGGACTCGCTAAAGATCACGTCGAAAACGATCTCTTTTGCGCCCCATTCATGCAGGATATGCACCAAGGCGGCATGGTTGTACCTCGGCCACGGCCACCGTCCGAACACCTGGAGACTGTCTTCAGCCATATCAATATGGACGATCGCCGGATGCATTGCGATCGGAGGCCTTTGACGAAAAAAGAAGTCGACGAAAACGTTCTCGAAGCGTTCCATGAGAGGCGTATTCATTGCAAGCATGTGGAAAAAAATGATCAAAAGACAGCAGCTGAAATGGATCAGATGTAAGCGAAAGGTCGTGCTGAAATAAAAAGCTACCTGGCGTTGTTTACGCCTGAAAAAACTGTCGGGGTGTTGTACAAGCCCGGCCGGAGGATTCTTTAGGGTCATAGTTCTCTTTTCAGTCCTTGTTTCAAAGCTCTTCTATAAAGTTTCGGAATCTCCCGCCATAAACTTTAAGCCTAATGGTTTTTATCCCCGGACGGACACAGATCCCGGATCTCACAATGCCGGCAATCCGGCCGGCGGGCAAAACAGCGTACGCGGCCATGATGAATGATAAGATGCGAGTAGAGCGTCCAATCTTTTTGGGGCACCAACTTCATCAAGCCGTATTCGATCTTCACGGGATCCGCGTCGCGCGTCAACCCTAACAAACGATTGATGCGGATCATATGCGTGTCCACCGGGATCCCGGGAATGCCAAAAGCGTTCCCTAAAATGACATTGGCCGTCTTCCGGCCGACTCCAGGGATCGTGATAAGATCTTCCATACGCGCCGGAACTTTTCCTCTGAACTTTTCGAGTACTGTTTTCGAAGCGCCAAGAATATTCTTGGTCTTATTCCTGAAAAAACCGGTGCTGCGAACTATTTTCTCGACCTGTCCGGGATCCGCGGTTGCAAAGGCACGTATATTTGGATATTTTTTAAAAAGGCCCGGCGTGACCTGGTTCACGAGCTTGTCCGTACATTGGGCCGAAAGCACCGTCGCCACCAGGAGCTCCCAAGGCGTTGAGAAATGAAGGGCGCACCGGATGTCCGGATAGGCCTTGCGCAGCCGGCGAAGGATGGCCCGAGCCCGTTTTTTTTGAGTTAGAAATGTTTCTTTCATTTGAAACCATTATTGTTTGTAGCCGGTAATAGGTCGTATGTCGCATATCGAGTGGTTGCCGTTCGGCGACACACGATCTGCGACATCTGAGGTACAATATACACCCTACAGGCCCCGACATTCAGACAAAAATGTCATCCGCATTGTCCCCCGCTTCTATTTCCAGTATACTCTGCGGCCGAGGAGAATTTTATGGCAAAAATGAAAGCGATCGTTTTCAAAAAGCACGGCACAACGGCAGAGCTTGAAGAAGCTTATGTGCCTATCCCGGAACTCGGGAAAAAAGATGTCCTGGTCAAGGTCGAGGCCTGTGCATTGAACCATTTGGATCTTTGGGTGCTCGCGGGCATGCCCGGCATCAAGATCAGCATGCCGCATATCCTTGGTTGCGATATCGCAGGTGAAGTCGTTGAAAAAGGTAAAAAAGCTCACGGCATCCCCCTTCACAAGCGCGTGATCGTCGCGCCCGGTATTTCTTGCGGCAAATGCGCTTACTGCAGATCAGGGTGGGACAGCCTTTGCGCCAAGTATGAGATCGTCGGATTTCAGAACCATGGTGGTTACGCGGAATATGTTAAAGTCCCTGCGCGGAACATCCTCCCGGTCAGCGGAAATCTCGGCATGGAATCTTGGGCTGCGGTACCGCTCGTATTCTTGACGGCGTGGCATATCCTCGTGACACGGGCCGCACTTCAAAAAAAAGAAACGGTGCTCGTTCAGGCCGGGGGAAGCGGGATCGGCAGCGCGGCGATCCAGATCGCAAAACTTCTGGGAGCCCGGGTGATCACCACAGTGGGAAGCGAAGAAAAAATCAAACGCGCTAAGGCGCTCGGCGCGGATCATGTCATCAATTATAGGCTGAAAGATTTCCAGACCGAGGTCATGCGCCTGACCCAAGGTGAGGGGGTTGACGTTCTTTTCGAACATATCGGAGGCAGCACATTCACTAAAAGTGTGCTCTGCCTTAAGAAAAAAGGGCGGATCGTTACCTGCGGCGCCACGACCGGCCGCACCGTCAGCTTTGACCTGCGTTATCTTTTCACGCATCAGCTTTCCGTCATGGGTTCTTACATGGGCGGCATCCCGGAGCTACAGCGCATCGTCCGGCGCATTCAAGACGGCCGTTTGCGACCCGTGATCGATCAGGTATTCCCGCTACGGGAAGCGCGTCAGGCCCTGAACCGCATGGCCGCCCGCGAAAATTTTGGGAAGATCATTCTTAAACCGTAAGACAAGAGACCAGAGACTTGAGACTAGAGACTCAAAACCAAAAAATTAGTCGGAGCTTTTTATTTTTAAAAGTCTGTGGTCTACGGTCTGTGGTCTGCCCTGACTTTTATTTTCTTTTGCTTGATGGTAGTCAGGGCTGCCCCAATTTCAGCTTCGTTGAAATTGATAAGAATTGGGACTGTCGTCTTTTGCAATGAAACGCTCCAGGCTTTATCTCTCCGGCATTCAGTTAATGTCCCAAAGCGCGATCTGTTTCTCCATTATGGCGCTTTGCGTCAAATATGCGAGCACGTCCCTCTCTCCGTTTCAGATCGTTTTTTTCCGGAGTTTTTTCGGGCTTCTGATGGTGCTCCCTTTTATCCGGCGCAAAAAAGTGTCGCTTTGGGGTGAAGAACGATTCAAATTAACGGCCCGCGGCGTTTGCGGCTTCGGGGCCCTGGTCCTTCATTTTTACACGATCGCCAAACTTGATCTCGGCTTGGCGGTCATGCTTAATTATACGGCTCCGATCTTCACGGTGATCCTCTCGGTCTTTCTTTTGAAGGAACGGCCGAGCCTCTTACTTTTTCTCCTGATCCTCCTGTCCTTTGCGGGAGTGGTCCTTCTGAATACCCGCTCCGCCGAAGCATGGAGCCCGGCGGTGTGGCTGGCGCTGCTTTCCTCGGTCTTCGCCGCATTCGCCTATCTGTCGATACGGACGATCCGGAACCGGGAGTCACCCTATACCGTGATCTTTTATTTTACGCTGATCTCGACGGCGGGCTCGCTCTTTTTTCTGAAAGAATGGAAGTGGCCGGATCTTGGCTCTTGGGGACTGATCGCGGGTGTGGTGATTTTTTCATTCTACGGACAGGTCTGGATGACCACCGCTTTGAGGCGTGCCCCCGCCTATCTGGTCACGCCCTTCTCATACCTTCACCCGGTGCTTTCGTTCGCGTATGGGTGGCTGCTGTGGGGGAACGCCGTCACCTGGATCACGGCATCCGGCATTTTTCTGATCGTGGGAAGCGGCTCTCTTATTTCCT
The DNA here is from genome assembly GCA_964585045.1 of uncultured bacterium. GTDB lineage: Bacteria > Omnitrophota > Omnitrophia > Omnitrophales > Aquincolibacteriaceae > Aquincolibacterium. The sequence goes on along the minus strand of CAZPCF010000028.1, from coordinate 4,298 downwards.
ATTTTGAAACAAGACGCGAGAAAAGGCTCCCCGCTTCCCTCTCGAGCGAATCCTGTTTGTGAGAAATCCCTTTGCAAATAATAAAGGGGACAGGCTACTTCAGTGAGTAAAGTAGCCTGTCCCCTTTAAATTCCCAGAAAGACCTGCCTTTAAGCTTTGATCTTAGTGTTATCGCTATCCGTTATTTTGAACGCAAAAAACATATAGACCAGGTTGATAACGACGCTTATGGAGATCGGCCACGGCATTACCCGAAGTGGGGTCATAGCCTTGAGCCACATCAGGGTCAAAGACACTCCCGTGGCAAAACAAGTCAGGCTAAAAACGGCTCCGTAGCGAAGCTTGCTTTTGCGCATGAGATTGAACAAAAGCCCTACCAGGGAATACAGCAGGTTCCCGATCAAAAAAATAAAAAAAGCCCCCACGAAGACTATGATCGGGGTCGCAAACATAAGGGCGTTCTTCACGGTCTGATAAAGCTTCCCTACAAGCTCCCCGGTGATCCGAACCCTGGGAGGAAGTTGTTTCTGAGTTTGGATCCCCGCCTTGGTAATATCGCGTTCTTCTATTGAACCGGGGCCTTTTTTGATGAACACCTTGGTCGCGGTCACAAAAAAATAAGCTTTCTCCATATCCGCTTCCGTTACTGTTGTCTTTTTCATGTCAAAGATAGCAATGGGACCAAAGGTCGGATGGGTCAACACCGCCGTTTGTCGGCCATTTTCGAGTGATACGCCTTCCGGCGTCCAGATAACGACCGGCATCTCCTTTTCGGCCCATTTTATGAACTTATCGCCCTGAGGCACCAGTTGACTCGCAACCACCGCTGTGGCGATGACCGCCGTAAGGAGGGACCAATAAAGGATATAAAGAACTCCCCTACCGCCTGAGGATCTTGAAGCGTCTTGATAAACATTCGAAGAAAAAATCGAGGTGATGGGTGCAAGCCAAAAAGAGCGCGGGTTATTCATATTGGATCTCCATGATTTTGAGTTTGATCTTCCCTGCCGGAACCTGAATGACGGTTTCCTCGTTCAAAGCCCTGCCTAGTATACCGCGACCGATCGGTGAGGTCACCGAGATCTTTCCCTCGTCAAAATTCGCTTCGTCCTGGGACACAAGCGTGTAATCAAAAATATCGCCACTGTCGAGGTTCTTCACTTTGACTCTGGCGCTCAAGTAGGCCTTGTCCTGGGCGATATCTCCTTTGTCGAGGATGCGCGCGTTCGCGAGACGGGCCTCTAACTGACCGATCCGGATCTCCAGTTGATGCTTGGCCTCTTTGGCGGTCTCCCAATCGGCATTTTCGCTGAGATCTCCGTGCGCCCGGGCCTTTTCAAGTTGGTCCGCAACTTCGCGGCGTTTCTTGGTCTTAAGGAAATTCAGCTCTTCGTAAAGCTTGTCATAGCCCTGCTGTGTTAAGATCACTTTTTCCGACATAACAATGAAATCCTTTGTTTGTTGGATTGGATCCGCCGAAGAGCACGGCGGATCAAATGCGCACCCATAACTTTCGTTACTGTAAGTTACGTGCTTATTTGATAAGAACTATCTACCAAGCAAGGCTCGAATCCCGCGTCCGTGATACATCGGACAAGATCGCCGGAACTTAAGCCCTCAGGGGCATGGCTCCCCGCTTCATGCATGACCCTCTCATGAAGATTCGTCCCCCCCACATCATCGACGCCGAACGAAAGCGCGACTTGAACGAACTTCAAGTCCGTCGCCGACCCGTGAGCCTTGATATGAGGGATATTATCCAGAAGAAGTCTCGAAATGGAAAGTACTTTCAGATCCAGATAACCGGAAGATGCGGACGGACTCTCTTTCTCGGAGAGAAAGGTGCCTGTTCCCCTTGCCTGTTCCCCTCCGGAATTATACGCCAGCGGCACGAAGGCGCTGAACCCTTTCGTTTCATCTTGAAGATCGCGCAATTTCAAAAGATGCGCCACGCGTTGCTCGTCGGTCTCAATGTGTCCGTAGAGCATCGTTGCGTTGGTCTTAAGACCCAGCCCGTGTGCTGTCCGGTGGATCTCCAGCCATTCTTCACCGGATATTTTTTTAGGGCAAATTTTGGCCCGCACTCCGGGATCAAAGATCTCCGCTCCGCCGCCTGGCATCCCGTTCAACCCGGCTTCCTGTAAGCGGCACAGGACTTCGGCCCAGGAAAGCCCTGAGCGTTTGGCCATAAAATCGATCTCGGGAGCACTGAACGCCTTGATAAAAAATGGCGTTGCCATTTTTTCGCGCAACGGACTACGCTCAACGCTCAACGAATTCGTGTTGAGCTTTGTCGTTGTGCGTTGCGCGTTGCGCGTTGCGCTCAAGAAAAGACTCTCGCTTTTTTCAATTCCACGGATCCTTTGAAGCATCTTGACATAGTAATCCAGCCCAAGCTCCGGATTATGCCCGCCTACGATATGAACCTCATTGATCGCGTGGTCGTGAAGGGCTTCGCGAACCCTTTGTTCGATCTCTTCCAGAGTCAGTGCATAAGCGTCAGGCGCATCTACATCACGGGAAAAAGCGCAGAACTCGCAGCGGGTAGAGCAAATATTCGTGGGATTGAGATGAAGGTTCGCCGTATAAAAAGCGCGGCGGCCATGCATCCGTTCGCGGACCTCGTGCGCCATCCGGCCGATCGCAAGAATATCTGTGCTCTTAAAAAGCTCCAGCCCGTCTTCGAAAGAAAGCCGTTTCTCATTACTTATTTTTTTGGCGCTTTTTTGAAAAGGATCGAGCTTGAGGGTTGCCATGTTACCGGGACTCGAGACAAGTGACTGGAGACCCAAGACTTTTTTCAAGTCTCAAGTCTGCGGTCTCCGGCCTCTGGTCTGTTGCCTTTTCTGGATCTCTTTGAAAAGCTCGTCCACGAGATGTGCTTCATCGACCACGCGCTCCTGCTTGCCGGCCACGTAGATCATGCCTTTTTTCTGCCCGCCTGTGATCGCGAAATCCGCCCCTTGCGCCTCACCCGGACCATTCACCGCACATCCCATAACGGCGATGGTGAGCGAGCCTTTGAGTTTCATGGCACGCGCTTCCACTTCCTGAGCAAGTTTTGCAGTATCGATCTCGCCGCGCCCGCAGGTCGGACAGGAGATCACGCGCACCCCTTCGCGAAGGTCCAGGGACTCGAGGATCATCTTGGCGACTTTAACTTCTTCAACCGGATCTGCCGTGAGAGACACCCGGATCGTGTCCCCGATCCCTTCCTGAAGAAGCGTCCCGACCCCGATCGCGTTATAGACACTGCCGCGGATGAGCGTTCCAGCTTCGGTGACGCCCAAGTGCAAAGGATAATTGAACTTCTGGCTCGCGAGGCGATAGGCCTCGATCATGGTCGGCACATCGGTCGCTTTGAGCGAGATCACGGTATCATAAAAATCCAGCGCTTCCAGGATCGCCACATGACGACGCGCACTTTCGACCAAAGCCTCGGGTGTGGGGCCGTATTTTTCCATCAGATCTTTTTCAAGCGACCCGGAATTCACCCCGATCCGGATCGGAATGTGATGTTTCTTCGCTTTTTCCACCACCTCGGCCACGCGGTCCTTGTCCCCGATATTGCCGGGATTCAGGCGCAATTTATCTACGCCTTCGTCGATCGCCATAAGTGCAAATTTATAATTGAAATGAATATCCGCCACGAGCGGAATTGAAATCTTCGCCTTGATCTTCCCGAGCGCCTTCACGTCCTCTTCGCCGGGACAGGCGACGCGCACGATCTCGCAACTGGACTCGACCAAGCGGTCGATCTGCTCAAGCGTGGCTTGCACGTTGCGCGTTGGGACCTTGGTCATGGACTGAACGCGGATGGGTTGGCCATCCCCCAAGATCAGATCGCCGACCCTGACGGCTCTTGTTTTCTTTCTGGAGATCGTATTTTGTTTTTTCATATGTTGTTCGCAACCCGCCCACACTTACGCAGTGTGATTTATCACACTGCGTAAGTGTGTGAAGGTCATTTTTTCTTTAAGTTCTGCTTTTTCTGACCCGATTCGGTCAGGCATTGAGAAAGATTCATGGCGCAGAACCCTTCCCCGCACATCGAACAATATTCCCCGCGCCGCGCTTCGCCTTCCGTCAACGCCTCATCATGCATTTTTTTCGCGTTCTCCGGATCGAACGACAAGGCATATTGCTTCTCCCAATCAAAATCAAACCGGGCCTTCGCGAGTGCGTCGTCCCGCTCCCTGGCGCCGGGCCGGTGCCGCGCAATATCCGCGGCGTGGGCGGCGATCTTGTAGGCGATCACCCCCTGCTTGACGTCATCCACGTTCGGCACACGCAGATGT
>CAZPCF010000027.1:0-14612 GCA_964585045.1 uncultured bacterium | reverse complement strand
GCTGGTCCAAAAACTTGGGAATTTCGATCTTCTGGAGAAAATGCTCCGGCTGGAATTGAGCCGCGAAGAGCATGACAAGGTCCTTTTGGAACGTATCGCGATCGAGGATTCATTTCTGGGACCAGAGACTAAGAGCAAAGGTCTTGTGTCTCAAGTCTCACGCCTCAAGTCCTATTATGTTGCAGCGCAGCATTTTTATGATGTATCCCTTCAGCGTGATGAAGCACTTGTAGACAACTTATTGTCACTTGCCGTACCCCGTACTCCGTACTCCGTGCCTGCTGTTTCTGTTCTTTACAGCGGCGGCTTCCATACGCCGGGTGTTGAAGCGATCCTTCGCCAAAAGGGGATCGGCTACGCCGTTTTCTCACCGCGCATTACCAAGACCGATCACGGCGAAATGTATCAGAAGGTCATGTCGAACTCGAACGCGGACCTGAGCGCCTATTTTAAGATCAAGAATCCGTTTCTTACCAAGCAAGAGGCTCTTATTTTCAAACAACTCATTGAAACGGCCGCACCCGTGCTTTTTGAGAAGTATCAACTCAAGCCCGATCAGGTTGCCGCGCGCGTTTCCCTGGCCGTCAAAGAACATCCCGTGCTTTCCGGGGTTGTGGAAGCTGGGTTGGCGGGACGGGGGAATAACGCCTCGGTACAATTTCAGCCCAAGTCCGGTCTCCAGGCCATCGTCCTTCAAAATTCCTCCGTGATGCCGGAAGCCACCATGGGGGATCCCGTATTTTTGAGGTCACTCGGTGATGTCAGAACGGTCCCGGAAAATCTTCCTCTGGTCGAGATCACATTCTCAGCCTCGAATTTCGATGTAAAACCGGTTTTACAGGAAAAGGGAACAACCGTCGGCGGCGGCCTGAATGTCGCGTTTGGAACTATTGCCGGTGGCCGGGCGGAAATGCGAGAACTTTCTCGCGCAACGGACAACGTGCAACGCGCAACGAAAGAATCTTTTTCGTCGGACGTTGACCGTCGTGCGTTGAGCGCGGCCGAAGGCCGTAGCCGCTCCGAGACTCGCACCGTTGTCACGGATGAAACGGAAGGAACGCCTGAGGAAGTCCGCATGACGGGTTCCTTTGCCGCGAACAGGTCCGCCCGTGGCGAGGTTGTTTTTCTTTCCCGGGAAAGTCATGAGGTCGAATGGAACATTGATGGTAATGAAATGGAAAATGCCCTGGAAGATTATCAGGCCTGGCAAAAGAGGGTCCAGGCTTCCTTGGCCCTTGTGATGCCTCCGGAAGCGGTGGAGGCTCTCTCCCAGGCGGTCGATCTGGACCAAAGGACCAAGCGGATCTCCGGGAGCGTGGATCGGGTTCTGGACGCGGTGGAAAGCGGATCCTTGCTTAAAAGAACGGACGCTTTCATCAGGGCCCTTTTGGACCTGTACGACAACCATGAATTTCTCGCCTATGTCTCCCTGGGTCCGGCCAAGAGGGAAAAGCTCCAAGAGGCGATGCTGGAGATCATGGGGCGGGAAAAAGAGTACCAGGACCAGGAATTGGTCAATGCGATCAAGCGTTTGGGTGTTTCTATGGAGGCAAAAAGCTCCGTCAGCGCTTTTCGGAAATGGCTGACTCTTATCGAGAAGATCAGCCGGGCCCAGATCATCCCGGAGCTTATCACGCAGACGGCGTCCCTGAGAAAGTTGAGCAACAAAGATCTGCTGAGCCCCCAATCCCGGCAAGCTATACACAAACTGTTTGAGCTGGCGGCTGCCACCGAGGCTGTTCGCCGGGACCCACGGATCGTCCGGTTTTTAGAGGATTTTTTTGAAGCTAAAGTCGAGCTCAAAAAAGACGATTTTGCCGCCCAAGCCAAAAAGATCAAGGAAAGTCTCTCGGGGGTGGGCGAACACGACAGCGTGCCTCATCCCATTGCTGCTGCGATCGACGGCCTCGAAGCGGACATCATGGGAAATGCGCTCGTGGTCCTGTCCGAAAAGGATCAGTATGAATTCCTGAATTTTATGAAGGAGTGGGCCCGCATCTTCCGTGTCGAGAAGATCTTGAGCGGGAAAAGCACTTCCCGGGAAGATCTTGAAAAAGAACAGATCGGCTATTTATCCAAAGCGGCCGCGACCCTGATGCATCAGAGAGCGATGGAGCTCAAAGCGCTGGCGGGACGCTTGGCGACATGGGAATCTGTAAGGAAAAAGGTCCGGGAGGACGAGAAAAAACTGGAAGCCCTGCTCGAGACGGTGAAAAATGGCGGGACGATCGACGCAAAGCTTGAGAAAAACCTCGAGAGAGACCTTGGGAAAAATCGCGCTTACCTGAAAGAACACGAATCCATTGTCGGGGCCTACCGTCGTTTTGACACGGCCACGATGATGTTTGAGGTCGAGGTCGACCAAATGAAGGATCCCAAGGCAAGCGAGGTGATGATCGGCGAGGCCCGAAAGCAGGACTTAGGCCTCTTTGGATTTAAGTTCCTGGCCGCGCTGAAAAATTTTTCAACCGGAAGAAACTCGACCGGGTATAACGGGGAATCCATGATGGACCTCAGCCGGGCCTATCGCGAACATGCCATGCTTGCGACGGCACTCGTGGAAGGTGAGGAAGAGATACTTGTCGGCAGGGCGGGAACAGTTCCGGGCGAACAGGCCCCGGGGTCTTCGGAACGCATCCCGCGTATCTTGATCGTCCGCGAACTGGTCACGGAGAATCAGGTTGAAGCGGAACGCGCGAAATACGGAGGCGAGATCGTGGCGATCGTGACCACCGTGGGCAGTAAGACGACCCACTGGGTGCAAATGGTCCGCGGCCGGCCCAACCCGCCGTCCATTATTTTTCTCAGTGAAAAAGATTATAAGGAAATGCTCGATCGCTTAAAGGAGGGGCAGGACGCCGCCGTACTGCTCGGGGAGAAAGACGAGGCGCAATTCATTGTGGATCCTACTTCTCGAACATTGACCGAGTTCGAAGAAGCAAAAAAGGAAGAGCGCCTTTTGAGCCGGGGGGAAGAAATGCTTTACAGGATGCCGGCGAAGGTTCCTGTCATGCTCACCCTGGATACTCGCCGGCCGGGGATCGCCGGGAATCTTCCCGCGGAAGGGGCGGGCCTTATCCGGACGGACGTGATGACCCATGAAATGAAGCGGACTTTTTCGGCGATCGTTCAAAATATGGTTCGCCGCGAGTTCGATTTTTCTGCCTGGAAAGAGCTTTTCAAAAAGTTCGATCCGAACGGCAGCAATTCAGAAGAGTCGCTCGAACAATTCCAGCGGGAGCTGACCGGGGTTGTGACGGATACTGCCGTCGTGGAAAACCAAAAGCTGCTCGCCCAGAAAAGGGAGAGTTTTGGAGCGATCCTGGAACAGCCGTCTTTCCGCGGCCGGATGGTATCCTTCCGGACCAAGGATGCCCAAAAGGACAGCAAGACAAAAGACATCCTGGATATGATCGAAAAGAGCCATGCCCAAGATCCTTCCGCGGATCTTATTCATGACACCAAGCGCCCCATCACGGGGTTTCATTTTTATCAGAATACCCGGATCGGAGAGATGGATCTTCTCTGGGATCTTACCGCGTTTCTTCTGGAGCAGATGCGCATTCAGGATGCTTCCGAACCGGGGACAGAGGCGCCTGTGCTGGGGATCCTTTTTCCGATGGTGGGTACCCTGGAACAACTGGATTATTTGGAGAACGAGATCCTGCCGATCGTAAAAAAAATGGCAGTCTGGAACAGCGCGGCTTCGCAGTCTCCCGAGGATCTACGGCGGGCTTCTAAAAAGATCGAGCGTGTATTCCATGAGACTCTTTTTGGCATTATGGTGGAAATGCGTTCCATCCTCCAAGATGCCGCGTTGAGAAAAGCCATTGCGAGGCGTCACTTCCTGAACTTCTATAATATCGGGACCAACGATCTCAGCCAGCAAGTCTGGTCCGCTGAGTTTGGCGCGGAAATTGACCGAGAGGATCCGGGGAGCGGGCATTTCTTGGGCCGTCCGCACCCAGTGTTGATGGCGGAACTCAATGGGTTCATGGAGGAAGTTCTGCCCTTTGGGAAAGAGGTCCGTATTTGCGGGGTGGGGGCCAGCAAAGATGAGTTTCTCCTTGCCGTTGAAAAATGGCGGCGCCTGGGGCTACCGGTCGCCGTGAGCGTTACGCCGGATGACGCGACCCGCGTCCGGCATGCCTTGATCCGGTTGTCGCAGATCAACGATAAGGATCTGGATCATGTCTTTGGTCAGTGGGATCCCAGCGACAAAGGGCTTGAATCCCGCGCGGAGGATTTTGCCCGATCATGGCTCAAGCCGTCACGTGATTTTTTGAAGAACGCCCAGGTATGGCAAGAGCGTTACCGGGACCACGGATTCTATTTTTCCTTTTATCGCCATGATATCGACCCTGTCAACGGGATCGGGAGTTTTCAAGAGTTCGAATACCTGAAGACCTTGCTCGGGATCCTTGGGCAGGTGCCTTACGACAGTTTCCGGCAAAGGATGTTCAATCCGGTGGATTTTTCCGTCCCCCAACCGGACTTGAGCGAGCAAGACCTGGAAAAAAGTTTTGAATCGGACCTGGAGAAGATCCTCGAGACTTTGACGGTTTCAGAGACGCTGGATGACGACGAGGGCGCCCCATTGGCGAAGGCTTTCCGTTTTCTCAGAAGTGTCCTGGAGGTTTATCGTCAGGCACCAACGGATTTTATCGAGCCGGGGAAAGGCCTTTTGGCCGATGAAACCATGAAGGGTTTTCTGAAGGCCTTTGAGACTCAATACGCAACGCCCTGGCTTCCGCCCCTGACCGATCAGCCGAAGGAAAGTGAGCATGAGGCACGGAAGCAGAAATTTTATGCGGAATACTACCGGCATGCGAATTTTGTGTTCAACATGGTCATTCGCGTGATGCACGAGGGGTTTTCGGAGATTTTTGCCCCTCAATACCGGAGGGCTGGTACGGTCCTCAAGGCCTCCACGGAAAAAGGCCCTTTCGAGATCACGGATCAGTTCCGCCTCGGGTTCATGTTTGAACGCGAAGAGGGGTTCCTCGTTAAAGAAGTGGAAGAATTAACGGTGCCCGGTCATTGCACCAATCTTGTCGAGATCCTTACCGCCAGGCCGGAGCTTGTCCTGGACATTTTTCAAGCAACAACCCGGTCTGAGGTCCGGAACGCAACGCGGATCAGTTACGAGCTACAGCGGAATCTTGTCTCAGCGATATCGAAACTTCCCCGTTACGAGGCTCTTTCCGCGCCGGTCCGGGCTTTGGTCAATCAGGGGGTCCAGGGGATCTTGAAGACCCAGGTGGATATCTCCTACCAACTTTGGCGTTTGCACCGGTTCGGGTTCTTTGAAAAATATTTTCGCCACTATGCTTCCATGCGGAACGTGTTCGGGGGAACGGAGCAGCGTTTTGCGACCCACATGCAGGTTTTCCGGTCCTTGGAGTTTTTTGAAAAATTAGGGAGCAGCAGCGATCATGTCAGCGCGCTCGCCAAACAAGTTTCCCGGGAGTTTTTTACGAAGGGGAACGAAGAGGCTGTCGCGGTCATGCGGCTCGCATTCATTATGGACGGTATCCTTCGGGCGCGTTTTGCCGATAAGGCGCCGTCGCGTCAAGACATCGAAACGCTTATTGAAGAAACGCTGGGGGACCGGGACATTCCGGAAGCTTGGAAGCAGAAGATCCTTTGGCTTTGTTACAATCAAAGGATCCTGAGCAGTCACGAATTGCTTTCAGCCACGGAGATCGTGAATGCCATAGGGGTCTTGCTTCGGCATTTAAAGGACGGTCAGGGCGCTTGGATAAAAAATGCGGATGAACTTATCAAGATGTTCTATGTCCTGACGTTCGTGAACCGTATCGGCATGACGGACCCGGACAAGGTCATGATGCGCATGAGAGGGAGTTTGGATTCCCCGCTGGCCATCTGGGACTCTTACTACAAGGCCATCATGGATCTTTGGGAAAAAACAAAAAGTGAATCCAAGGTCGATCTGACGGAGGAGACCGTACGAAATGCCGTTCACCAAATGCAGCAGGAATTAGCCTGGGCGGGTTTTCCGCCCCATGTCCCGATCGCCCCCCAGCATTTTTCATCCAGTCTTTTCGATCCGGCATTCCGCGAAAAAGCATTTTCGGACTTTTTAAAACATTCAGGGCTCTCTCTTTCCGTCGGCGAGGAAGAATCGTTCAGGAAGAGGCTTAAAAGTCCGGAAGGGTTTGAAGAGCTTTTCCGGAATTACCTGGATATCGTAAAGCCCTATTCCATCATGGCGATCGCTTCGGAGCCGGAAACGATTCTTCGCCAAATGTATTTTTTCGACAGCGTAAGGATCCTTTCTCAAAAAGACGATCCGGAGGCGGTCCTTTTCGCCTTTACGCCGCTTCCTTTTCAGGGCAAAGAGAACCAGGCGCCTTATGAGGTCATGATAGGGAATGGGCAGAATGACCCCGGACTGGCTTATCTTTGGTCCTCGGTCCTTACCAAGAACAATTTCTTTATCGAAAAAGTGGTCACTTATCAGCTTCCCGGGAACAAAGGGGCAGCCATGAAATTCCTGGGTTCGTTCCAGCACGACGGAGAGGACAAGGAGGAAATCGAAGCAAAGGTCCGTGAGGATCTTCAGTATATTTTTCAGCGTCCTCCGTTCTACCTCGTCGCTCTGGAAACCTATTTCACCGGCCGCGTTTGGCGGAGAGTTTCTGCGCGATACGACCGGCTGGATGAGCGGTTGGGCAGCTTAGAAACAAAAAAAGAACCGGGGGCCCGGGAAGTGCAAAGTTCCATAGATTTTTCGAAGGATCCTGACACTCCGGATAGCCAGATCCTCAGGATCAGTGCTGCGGACCGTTTGGGACTGTTCGCATTTGTGACGGGGGTGCTATCGAGGCAGTTCGATCTTGAGGTCCGGGAGGTCCATTTCGACGATCTCAAGGGAGGATTCCCGAGGATGTTGATCCGTGTGAATAACTCTCTTCCTTTGAAAAAGAAAGAAAAGATCAAAAAGATCCTCCAAGAGGCGCTTGATCGTGAAAAGAGCGCCTTCGAAAAAGGGGCCGTGCGCTCCGAGGTCCGGGAACCCGGCGACTTCTCTCAGAAGGTCCAGAGCGGCTCTATTCCAGGCCCCGTCGCGATCGGTGCCGGTGCCCACGATGATCCCTTAAAAGTTAGATACTTCAGGATCATGACCTATTCGGGTCTCCACGCCAGGCCTTCGGCGATACTGGCTAAGATCACGATGAAACATCCGGAGATCAGTGAGGGGACGCTATCCACCCTGGATACTCAAGGTCACGTGATCGGCGAGGCTAGCCTGAAAAGCATCATGGGGATCCTGGGTCTTGAGGCCGGGCTGGGCAGTTTTGTTCGCATCGAGGTTCAATTCGCTCCGGATGCCGATCTCGAAGAAGTGAAGAAGTTTTGGGAAGCAGTAGAGACATCGATCGAAGATCCGAAAACCATGGAGGATTCGACCACCATACCAATTTTGGGCCGGATAAGCCGCGCAGAGGCACGGAGCGTTCTTAAAAACGAATGGCTTCCCGTCATGACGGCCGCAGCCATGGCGTTTGGGGGGACGAGGGTTTCAACCACGGAAGGCCGCTCCGAAGTGCGGGGAGAAACCGGCTGGAGAATGCTCCTTCAGGGAAGCAATGGTAAGGAGTTCAGTGGGTGGAACGAGGAACTTATGAAGGAATTTCAGTTTCGTCTGGGGCGGTTCCAGCAGGCTTCCCTGGCGGTGGCACCGGAAGGCGACCTGAAGGGCATTAAATTTTTGAAGCGCTCAAAGGATTGGGGCGCTATTCAAAAGCAGATGATGTTCCTTTTGAAAGAGTTGCCTAACAAGGGGAAGGGACGCGGATATCGCATCGAGAATGTTCTTGTGGAACGGACAGTCCCGGGACTTTTAGGGCTTTTCAGATCCCAGGAACAACGTGATGTGATCCTGATCACGGTCTTGAGCTCCCGTTCCGAGGCCCGCGGAGCCGACGACCTTTCTGGGAAAGTCCAAGACGGTTCCATTTCAGGTCCTGCTGCGATCGGAGCCGGTGCCCATGAAAACCCTTTGAAAGCCAGATACTACAAGGTCATGACCTACATGGGCCTTCACGCCCTGCCTTCGAGTCTCATAGCCAAGATCACAATGAAACACCCGGTGATCAGCGAGGGGACCATATCCAAGCTGGATGCTCAAGGCCGTGTGATCAACAAGGTCAGCCTGAAAAGCATCATGGGGATCCTGGGTCTTGAGGCCGGGTCGGACAGCTTTATTCGCATTGAAGTTCAATTCGCTCCGGATGCCGATCTCGAAGAAGTGAAGAAGTTTTGGGAAGCATTGGAGACATCGATCGAGGATCCAAAAACTCCGGAGGATTCGGTCACCATCCCAACTCTGGGACGGATAAGCCGGGCCGAGGCACGGAGCGTCCTTAAAAGTGAATGGCTTCCCGTTATGACGGCCGGAGTCATGGCTTTTGGGGAAACGAGGGTTTCAACCGCGGATAGCCGCTCCGAAGCGCGGCGGGAGCAAGATCTCGCTCCGTTGCGTCAGAAAGTTTTTGAGACGCAACGGGCCCTTATCCATCCGTATGTTGAAGGCCAGCCCATCGGGGTTAATTCCATGCAGTTTCGGATCGATGATCTCAAAAAGAATATGCCGCGCGAGCCGCGTAAGCCGTATAGGCGCGCAAGCCATTACATCGCATCCCGTCAAGGTTGGAGCAATTATGATTCCCTGATCAAGATCCTTTCGCGCATGAAAGAAGAATCCTGGAAAATGGCGTCTGTGCACGAGGAGGATATCGTAGCAGCGTTAGAGAAGGTGACCCTCCTGACCCAGGAGTATGACAATGAAACACATCCGAAAGATCCCCGGGAGATCTCTCCCACCGTCAAAGAAAATTTTCTCAGGGCATTGCGAAGGACCCGGCAGGACCTTGACCGTTGGCAAGACGCCAAGCAGAAGCAGCAGGTCGCCCTGAGGGACCTCGGCGCGGACAAATACCGCAAGGCAGAAGCCGGTCTTTCGTGGCAGAACATCTCGAAATATCTCAAAGGGACAGGATGGATGTGGCGGATCGATCTCGCGGGAGTCGCGGGAAGTGACCGCGACAACAAAAAAGGTTTTTATAAGGTTGTGCGCGATTATATCTCGCCGCGTATCGGAACATGGCTTGCAAGCCCGCTTTCCGCAGAAGGGTTGATAGAAGCGAAAAAGGCTTCGGACCTCCTTTACACGTGGCACAAATTTGTCCGCGTTGACGGGCGGTCGCAGGATGACTTCAACCGCTTAAGCAAAGATGGCGAGGACGGTTTAGGGAAAGATCTTCGCGAAAAACTTTTCCTGCTATGGGAGCAGTTGGATCTTATGATCAAAGCGGTGGAGCAGCTTCCTCCTCAGGGCGAGTTGGATCTCGGAGAGACCGTCCGGAGCGAGGTCCGTGAGGGTGAGGAAGACGCCGGGTTGGAGCAATATGTAACGGTCATTGAAGCTCCGGAGAATCTTGCGGCCAAGATCAATGGAACGCATCCTTTTAGGGAGCTTGCCGCTTATTGGGAACATTTACAGGAAACCCCGACGCCGCTGGCCGAAATGATGAAAGCTTATCGCGATCTGACACAAAGGTATGGGGGCGATCAAAGGTATGCCGCGGATAGTCCTGAGGCTCTTATGAAAGATCCAAAAAAATGGAATGACATCTTCAACAATAAGCTGCTGACCCTTCAAACCTTTGTCCAGTTGTGGGATGACCCCACAAGACGCCCCGCGCTTATGAGCGCGGCCGAAGACGAAGAAAGTTATCGCCGGACGGTTGTTGCAGAAGGCCGGGATATGCTTTTGCTTGGGAGTTTGAGGCAGCTTGTAGCCCATCCCAACGAAGCGCCGAAAGTCCGCGATTTCTTCCAAGGGACAGGACTGAGCCGCGGAAGGTTGGCGCAACTTATGCGGGTAAGTATTTTAGGGCATATTTATGTTAATAAAATAATCGCACTGAATTTTGTTATGGGTGAGAGCCGGGAGTCGGTCAAACTGATCCCTGATATTTTAAAAGAAATGGAAAGTTTCCCAGGCACCCTGGAACAAGCCGGGCGGTTTTATATTTCAAAAAAGCAAGGCCTGGAAGACCTCTTTTTTGAAGGGATGGAGGGATCCAAGGGGGATGAAAAGCTTCCTGGGACAGTTCGTTTGACGGCGGAGGAAGTAGCCCTTCTCAAAGAGAGTGTGTCCTGGCCGCTCCTTCTGTCGGAACTGAAAGAAATGTCAAAAGATATCCGGGAAGCAAGAGAACGGATCGGAAATGTGGGCGGCATGGACGTTCCCGCTTTTGAGCAAAAAGTCCGCCCTGTTTTGAACGCTCTGGTACTGGACATCCAGGGAAAACTTGACGCAATAGCCTTGCGTCTTCAGACGGTCAATCCGGAAGATCGTTCAGGGCGTTCTGAGATGAGGGATTCTTTGAATCGTGAGCGGATCATGAACCTGCTCCGCCATGATCTGAATGGGAAGATCCAGGTTTTAAAAAACGCCGACCAGGATTGGTATACTTCCAAGGAGAATCTGAGGGAGGTGGTAAGGGGGATTCGGGTAATCTTGAGAATCTTTGACCTTGTAGATCTTTCGTCCATCGAACAATTCAGTGCCCGTGGGGGGGAGATTTTTGTTCCCGAAGGTAATGATAAAATTTTTGCTTATCGAATTCCATCCGCAGGGGCTACCGGGAAAATCTATCAGACGGCGGTTTATGGAGCTATGAAAAAGTCGCCCGCTTTAAGCGAGGAGAAATTGCTCAAGCTTTCTGAGGAAGTTGATTTTGTGAAGATCCGGGACGATTTTGCCCCCGAAGTCAAGGAACTGGAGGAAGTGAGAGATATGCTTTCACAAATGGGGGATTTAACCCCGCAATTCCGGTCCCGGATCGCGACGCTGGGAGAAAAGATTCAAATGAAAATGGAGCAATCGGCGGCGCAATTGGAAGACAAGACAACACCGACCGTTACCATGCCGAAAAAAGAGATCAAGCATGTTTTGGTCGTGGATGATGAGGATAGCCTTCGGAGGGTTTTGACATTACAGCTAAGGAGCTTAGGGTATGTGGTCAGTTCTGCGTCCAACGGGCTCGAGGCCCTGGAAAAGCTCAATTCCGAGGATATCGACCTTGTCATCTCGGATATCACCATGCCCAAGCTGGACGGAAAATCGATGGTGAAGAAAATGCGCGAGGCCGGGATCAATGCCGCTGTCATCTTGATGAGCGGTTATGCTTTTGATGGCAAGGATAAGGACATAGATTTCCTCCAGAAGCCGTTTTCGATCAATCAACTCAAAGAAACCATCCATAAGATAGCGGCTCGCCTGAATGTTGCGAAGCTATCCAGCGGTTCCGCGGCGATTTCAGAGAAGCAAGTAAAAGAGATGCCTTCTGAAAAACAACTTTCTCCGGAAGCCGTCTTAAAGATTCAGACGATGCTGGAAATGGAAAATCGCGCAGGCGATGTGTTGGAGATGTATCGAAAAGATGTCTCCGTGGGGAGATCAGCCCAAGCCGCGGAGCTTAATCAACTGTTGCTGTCATTCAGGGAAAAATCATCGAAAGACTCTAATCTCTATAAGAGCGCAAGCTGGGTCCTGGGGGAGATCGATCAGAACTCTGCCCGCTCTGAAATGCGGGAATCTGTTAATCGTCAACGGATGATCAACATGCTCCGGCATGATCTGAACGGAAAGATCGGGATTTTGTTGAATGCCGAGGACGACGAGGATGTCTCGAAAGAAAGGTTGAGAGAGTTCGTGAGAGAAACGCTGGTGATCTTCAGGATCTTTGATCTGGAGCAGTTCGAAGCCCGTGGCGGGGAGCTTTTCGTTCCCGAGGGGAACAACAATATTTTTGCTTACCGTATTCCTTCTGCACGGTCCGCAAAGACCTACCACACCCCTGTTTATGGAGAGATGCGAAAAGGGCAATCGTTCGACAAAGCAGCTCTGGACCAGATCGCCGCAGAGGTAGGTTTTGACCAGATCCGGACCCTTTTTTCCGAGGAAGTGAAGGGATTGGAGCTATTAAGAGATGAGCTTGCAGAACCAGGGGAGTTCAGCCATCAATTCCGGGTTCAGGCCAGAGTTCTCGGCGAAAAGATCTATAAGAAGATGGGTCAATTGTTCGAGAGATTGACAGTGGAAACGACGCCGGTCGCTGCGGCACCGGCAAAAGAGATTAAAAGAATTCTTATGGTGGATGATGAGGATATGGTGCGAGGCCTTTCGGTGCGGCAATTGCAACATCTCGGCTACGTTATGGGCTCTGCTTCCGATGGCACGGAGGCATGGGAAAAATTGCAAACGGAAGATTTTGATCTCGTGATCACGGATCTGACCATGCCCAAAATGGGCGGGATCGAACTTGCGAGGAAGATGGTCAAGGCAGGGAAAAACATCCCCATTGTTTTTGTAAGCGGTTATAACTCGGAGGACATCAAATTAGAAGAGTTCAGAAAAGCGGGATTTAACGTAGATTTTCTCGGGAAGCCATTTTCGAGAGATGATCTAAAAGATGCCATCGGAAAGATCTCCGGCCGGTCGGAAATGCGGGAAGAACCGGCCGTGCCCGTGGGTGAAGAAGTTTTGGTCCTCACGATGCCGGAAGTTAAAAGGCCGCTGGATATGCCGGCTCAGGAAGCTAACAAGGTCCAAAAGATCTTCGTTGTCGGGCACCAGGGGAAGGAGAACACGAGCCTGAGTTTTGACGTGAAGCACTTTTCATTGCTCCTCCCGCTCCTTCATAAAAAGTTCCCTAATGCCACGATCGATATCGCCGTGGACTATGCCAACCAGTTCTCGGCGCAGCGGTTCAAAAGCTGGATCAGGATGGTCCGTGATCCGGCTTATACGAAAATGCCGGAGCCGACGGAATGGGAAGGAGCTGTTGTTGACGCTGTGCCGGGCTCCATCGCGAACGCCGTGGAAGAGAACGATCCCAACGTGCTGGCAGGCTGGGTCGCGGATAATGACTACGACCTTGTTTTTGATTACACAAAATGTGGCGTGGAATTTATGGAGCCTTTGCTGGACCTTGCTGAGGAGCAAATGGCCAAAAACGAAGGGGAGCGCAAACGGTTGCCGGTCGTCTTTATCAATATGAGCCCGAGGACCACGATGGATCTTTCAAAAACGGGAAAGCCGGACCCTGTTTTTATGATGGATGTGAACAGGCCCTCCGGCGAGCAGCTGCGCCGTTTTGAAAAAACGGATAATCTCGCCCGGCCGACGCGGGCAAAGCACGCGCCGAATGAATGGGAAATGGTCCTCCGGGTCCTTCGCGAATCCGGGCTTTTGGAGGACGAACAAGACCTTCAGGAAGATTATTACATCAAACGCGGGCTGGACGTCCTGGAGAAAGATTGGGTGAAGTCCTTTCTGGAAGGAATGCTCCGGGCGAATGGGTTTACGGACACGGAAGTCCGGCAGGTTGTGGAGGGCAGTCAGAAATTCATTTATGTGAACGTTTTCTCCCGCCGGAGCCCGGAACTCGGAGATCCGGACATGTGGGCAAAAATACTTTCTCCGGTCCTTGAAAATACGGATGCGATTCTGTTCTTTTCGTCCGGGATCTTTCAGGTCCAGGAGTCCTACGTGAATCTGGAAGCATTGTTGGCGCGGCTCAAGATCGCTTACCCCAACGCGGCCAAGAGGCTGGTCCTTGCGCCCAGAGATCTTTCCGTGAGGAGGATCTCTCAGCTTATGTGGGGGGGCATGGATCTTGTGATGACGCCGGACCGTTCCGGGTTTTCAGATGCCGCGACGGCCGGTAACGTTCCGCAATACCAAGTGGCTTCCGAAGGCTCACAGACCGTGACCTTCCGTAAAAATTCTTACGTGGACTTTTTCAATTTCGCCCCAGCGACGGCCAAGGACGCGCACCCAAATACGGCGAAGATCCAAGAGATGCTTTCGGCTCAAGGGCAAACCGTAAGGCGCCAGATGCTGACAAGCGGCAAAAGCCTTAAAATTCTGGTAGCCGAGGATGAGGCCATGATCAGAAAAATGTATGTCATGCTTTTGCCCATGCTGGGAAAAGCGGAAGGCTTTGAAAAAGTAGAAATTATTGAAGCGGTGAATGGTGAAGATGCTTTAGAAAAATTCAAAGAAGACCCTTCGATCGATCTAGGTGTTTTTGACATCAACATGCCAAAGAAAGACGGACTAACGGCCATGGAAGAGGCTTTGAAGATCCGGAAAATACCCTTCGTGGTTATATCGGGACATATACCCCAGGATGTTTTAGACAGAGTGCGAAAACTTACGGATTCCGGGGAGCAAGTTACGGTGTTCCGAAAACCCTTCAAAATGCCTGAGCTCGAGCCAATTTTAAAGCAGATGCATTCTCTGAAAAGTGGGACCGCGGCGGCTCAGCCCACCGCGGAGGGATTAAAGACAGAGGCCAGGTCCGAACTCAGAGGAACGACGAAAGAGCTCAAGGAAACCCTGATGAAGGTGGAATCCCGTGGAGGGTTCGATATCGTGAAGAATTGGGTCCGCTCCGAGGTCCGGATCCCTGTGGCCATGGCGGCGGAAGTAACGGAAAGTTATTCCGTCCCCGGGGAAGCGTCTTTGATGCAGGAAGGTGTGACCGGGGAAAATCTCAGGCAAGCCAGGC
>CAZPCF010000026.1:0-14827 GCA_964585045.1 uncultured bacterium | reverse complement strand
TCCCTTCCCTTCCCTTCCCTTCCCTTCCCTTCCCTTCCAGAAGCTTATCCAAGATCACGCCCCGAACTCAATCCTAAACTTTTAGAGTCGCAAAAAGCCGCAGCGTTTACCTTTTCTGCGTTCTAGACTATAATCCTCCATGTTCTCGGAACCTTTGATCACCAGCGTGACGGCTTTCATCCTCCTTGTTCTGGGATTGCCGCCGCTCAACCTCCATTGCGCCTCCTGGGTCGCCTGGATACTTCTCTTTCGGTTCTTTTATAGGACTCGGAAAAATATCTGGAAGTTCCTGGCCAGCACCGCACTCCTGGGACTCTTCTATTTCGGAATCGGGCTAAGTTGGGTCGCCACTTACAGCATGGAAGATTATCTTCTCCTTGTCCTGTTAAGCGCCCCCTTTTTTACGGTCTATTTTTCTTTTTTGCACCTCTTGACCAAAGAAACCGATCCGGTTCCAGTACAGATCGCTGCCTCCTCAGCCATCTGGTTCCTCCTTTTACGGGGACTGGATCTTTCACCGATGTGGAGTGCTCCCTTTGGGGTCTTTTTCTATGCCCCCCTCAAACTGCTTCCGGCCATTTCGGTCACCGGTTTCCAGCTTTTAAGTGGCTTGATCCTCGCAGCTACCTGTGCCCTTGCACTGGCCTGGACAAGAAGGAACCGCATGGCTTTTTTTCTAGCAATTCTGATCGCCACATTTCTTTCCGGACTTGCGTTCCTTGGGCAAAAGACCCCGGATCCAAAGCTTCCCGTACCGGGAAAAATCAAGATGGCCCTGATCCAACACCATTTGCCGGATTCGCCGGAATGGCTTTTAGAGAATAATGACGCGATCAGGAATATCTACCGGCGGCTGGCTGAAACCGCGACCCGGCATAAGATCGATCTCATTGTTTTTCCACGTTACGATACGTTCGAGAATCTCGAGGAAGTCCTTCCTTTCTATCTTGACCTCGCACGGTCCTTGGCAACTCCGATCCTCCTGGCGCGACATATCGAGATGTCCCAGGAAGAGACCACCGCAACAGACTATCAGAACACAGCTCTCCTCCTGGGGACAGACGGCAAGATCCTGGACTTCTACCAGACCGTTCGCGCGCCATTCTTCATCACCAATGAACAAACGGCCCCGGAGATGAAAGTGCTTTCGGTCGGAGGGGGAAAGGCAGGCATCTTGCTGTGCACGGAAAATATCTGGCCCGATCTTGCGCGACGATCGGTTCAAAAGGGCGCGGAATTCCTGATAGCACTTTCCTACCCGGGCCTTTTCAACACCCCAACGCTTTCGTACTACCAGACCATGCAGGACCGGTTCCGGGCGATCGAATCCGGACGTTTTGTCGCGCTCGTGTCCTCTCACGGCCCTACTGCTTTAATCGACCCGCGAGGCCGCATCGTGGCTGAAGTTCCGCAAAACCAGGAGGCTATCCTTTACGCAGACATCGAACTCCGGAGCTCGCAAACATTCTTCTACCGGTGGGGATTCCTATGGGATATTCTTGCGGCCTTGTTCCTTCTCGGGCTTCTCGGCTCACGTTTTCTGAGGCCCCGTGGCACCGCAGTCCCTCCTGCTGTACCTTCCCCATGGAGATAAAAAAATGACAAAGAATCAAATAACTTATCTTTTGGTCCTGGCAACGCTTGTGATCGTCTGGATCTATTTCAACACCATTTTTCTGGGAGGACCGAGAAGCGCCGGATGCTTTCGCCTTTTTTAACGACCCGGCTATAAAGCCCCTCGAGTGGGTTGGCAGAGCAAACGGTGGCTGGGAAGAACTACGGCTTCGATAACAATTAAGCAGCTCGAGCAGCAAGGGCCTCGGCGAAGAAAGATTGACGGATCGTGTCAAAATAAGCGCTTACAGTCGGAATGCCTGACGAAGAACCAGGTCCGCCCATCCCTGCCCCGGTGTTCTTCAGGTAAGTCCAAGTCTTGGGATCAAGGCTCATCGCCAGGATCCTCAAGGCCTCAAAGACGCTGCGGATCTTTTCTGTGTTCCGCGTCCGTTTCAGTTCACGGATCATGTCCTCATCAAACATCAGGGCAAAAGCCTTCTGTGTGTTCACAAGCTGCGTCACGGGAATGACCACATCCGACATCGCCACAACGGTACGCCCGGAGTATTGATCCGCGACGGTTGCGATCTTCTGCCTTCCGCCCTGACGGTCAACATTCCCCTTCACATCCATCATGGAGATGTTCTTCTGATAACCCAGTTGATCAATGACGCCCTTACAAAGTTCTGCGACACCGGCGTCGGCGATCTGGACGGCAACCACGAACTTATCGTCATATTTCATCACCTGATCGATGGGCTTGCCAACGATCGCGCCTTGCGCCGCAAGCCCAGCGGGCGTCTTCTGCGCTTCGGTGATCGCGCCCATTAATTTTCTGAGAAGCGCCTGCACGGCCTTCGGATTCGACTTTTCATGAAGTTCAAGGATCTGCTCGCGCAATTCGGGCGTAAGAGGTACCCCTGTCGCCGTCTCCCACAAATAAGTGATATTGGCCATGGTCTTCGTGAAATCAAGTTCCGGGATCTTGGTCCCATAATCTTCGGTCGCTTCCTTCATATCGTTTAAGGTCACCACATAAGCCAACACCTCCTGCACCGTATCGTACATTTGTTCATTGCCCGGTTTCACAAGTTCGGGCACCAGCCTGAGAACTTTGGTCAGATTGTAATGGGCCTCCTCTTGACTAAGCGGAATCCCAAGATACCTCACGGCCCGTACCTCAAGCGGGATCGTAGTATCCAGAAGCTTCGCCACGTTGAGACCGATGATCGGGGCACGGGCTCCCCGGCTATCGTACGACACATAAGCAAGCCGGTCGGGCTGGCCTTGAACACCCTGGAACTGGGCATCGCCGGCATGAAGCTTCAGCACGATATTATTCTGGCCCAGGAACGCCGTTGCCACTTCGATATTGGGCATCATCATCAGGAACTTTGCAAACACCTGCGCCAACTGAGATTTTTCAGGTTCCGAAAGATTCATCATGTCGATCTTCAGGAGCGTCAACTTCAAGCTCTCCACGAAATTCTCGTCCTTGCCAGCCGCGAGAAGCTCCTGCACCACCATTTTTCTCCAATCCGCCGCCGGCGCAACAAGCATGGCTTCCGCCGCAGCCGGCGTAACGAATGCAGGAATAGCTTCGCGAAGTTCGGATCGTGCAGGTTTCTCGCTCTTCGGATGATAAGTCCATTTTATCCACGAATGCTCCGGAGCATCGGGCAAGCGGTTCTTGACATAGATGGCGTAGGGTTTCCCGTCTTCCTGGTTCTTCGCCGCAGCCCTATAAAGCTTCGGTGACATTTCCGAGAACGAAAGATAAGGATCATCCATGTTCGAAACCGGCATCGGTATCCACTGGACCTCCCCCGTGCTATCCGAGATTCCCATCACGATCTGGTGTCCCGCCTTATCAAGCTCCTCATCAATGACCACCTCTGAGACTGTGTAGCTTCCGTTAGTAGCAATGGTTTTCGACTTTTCGCCATAGCGGTCCGTCATGCTGCTCGGGTTGGGATCTGCTCCCGGACGAAAATGCGTCCCCTGGGATTCCGGGTATTTTTCCGAGGCGGGACCGCCGTAAAACTCGACTCTGTGCGCCGTCGATCCCTGGAACGTCATATAAACCGTCTCACCGCGCGCAAATTGCATGAACGATACTTCGAAACCAATATTTTGCAACTCCGTCAAAAAAGCCGCCGGCATATCTGTCTGGGAATCCGAGATTCCCGCGAGTTCGAAATACACGGTTTGATTCATCGCCCGAGCCGACTTGATCTGCTTCGCAATCGCCTTTGCCCCGGCTTTGGTCATACCGGATTTTATCTGGATGGTCCCCGCCTTGAGATGGCTTTCAATAAATTGCTGCGATCCGGCCTGAACATTCCGCGGGTCTGCGTCCTCAAGCATCGCAGCAAGTCCAAAACTCTTGAGATAGTAATCTGCTGTTCCTTCTTCAGGATTTCGGTTGATCAACGATTGGACCATTGCCCGATCCTGATCATCCCCTGCGAAGAAGATCGGTTTAAGAATGCCGTCTTTGATCACATCCTGCAGTTGGTAGAAATCAGAAGAGAATACGCTTTGTCCGTCAAACGGCGCCACGAGCTCTCGAATGGTCTCGACAAGATTTGCCGCGACTTCCGAGATCACGGCAGACCGGTCGGATCCTGTCCTGGCACCCGCAATCTCTTGGGCAATTTCTTTTGCTTCCTCAATAGTTTTCGCTCTGGCTGCCTTAGCCTTAGCGGCCGCTATCTGTTCATGCAGAAACCTTTCACCATCGATGACCGAATCCACAAAAGCCGCTTTGCCACCCTGAGGGATCAGTCCTTCAAAAACGCGTTTGATGGTTCGGCGGAAATCGCGTTTCCCATTTTTCCATGTGTCCTCATTCGCATCTTTCAGAGGATCTGCGATTCGCTGAATGCTAGGATCCGCATAGGAGCCGATCAGGAAGAGAGCTCCCCGGGTAAAACTCTTGAGATGCGCCAGTGCCCGTTTCTGCGTCTCCAGGGGGTTCCCCTTCACCAGGATCGCTTTCAGCTGCTTGTATTCATCGGCACCTATGTTCTGCTCCTCGCCCGCCTTGTTCTCCTTGCGTTTATTATTCAGGATCTTAAGCGCCGTCTCCGTATCCCCGGACATTGCGGCGGTCAAAAACCGGAAGTAGAACGCAAACACATCGATCTTTGAGAAATAGGTATGCGAGGATGCGAAGATTGAAATGTATTTCTGGCAAATTTCGTGGATCAGCTGCCGCTGTTCCTTGATCTGCTGCTGCTTTTCCTCTTCTGTCCCGGTCACTTTCGCCGCTTCCAATTTTGTTTCCATCGCTTTAATTTCTGCTTTTGCGGCAGCCCAGACCTCGAAAGGATCTGTATAAGCCGACCGGGTAACATCCAGGTAATAACTCATCTTCTTCTTAAAGGTCGACCCCATGTAAGCCGAAAGACGGTACATCCCCTCATAAACCGCTTCTTTTTCACTCCGTGTGGCTCCCAATAAATAAGTGCCCGCAACATATTCCGCAAAAAAGTCACGGAAGATCTGTCCCTGGCCGTCCGAGCCACTCTTCTTTAACCACCCCAGCACATCGTTGAACATTTGTTTGTCTTCATCCGAGAACTTATCCTGCGCGGAGACACCTAATTCCGAAAATGCCAGCATCTCATTCTGCAACTTGTCCATTTCTGCTTCCGTCGTTTCATGGAGCATAAACGCACGGATCACAGCCTGCACCGCCTGATCCGGATGAGTCAGATTTCCGTCACGGCGCATCCGGTTAAGCTGCATGATCAGTTTTTTGTTGTAGTACATCACCCCACCGTTGACGTACGCTTGCGTATCCGCGTTCTGGTCAAATCGGATGTCCAAATCTTTCATTCGGTCTCTAATAGAAGTGAAAACACGCCGCTGAACCCCAGAGGTCCTCGGGTCATCTATCCTTTTTTGAAGCTCTGCAACCGTAACATCCCTTGTGGCTTCAATAAAACCGGCGTCCACGCCACTCCCGAACACATACTCAATTTCTGAAACTTGTTTTCCGTACCGCGACGCCGCTCCCAAAGCCCGGGTCACAAGTTGTTCGCGGACTGGCTTTTGGCTCACATCAGCGCCTAATTCAACGGACTCCCGGATCATTTGGCGCGCCAATTTTTCGCGCCCTATTTTATCCTTTGTTGTAGTAACCTCCTGCGGCACAAACTCATCAAACGATGCCGCTTCAAAGCCAGCGACTTCAAACCGGGTTGCAAGGGCCTGAAAATATTTTACATGGCTCAGCCACAAAAATTCTTTGGCGACATTATTCAGGTCGGCCAGGGTGATCGGGCTACCCGCGCCCCTATTTCTCAGCACAAGCTGAAGGTAATCTTCCGCCGCCTGTAATTCTCTGATCTGGTTTATGGAAAGTTTTTTAAGTTCCTCGATTCCGCCCAACGCTCTTTCCAGTTCTTCCGAAGGCATCCGAATACCGGGATCTAGAGCCCGGATCGTTCTTTCGATATCGTTACGAGTCAAATCCCGCTCTGGCTTACCGAGCATTTCGGCGGCATGTTTCCCGGCCGTTACAGCAAGACCGCCCGGAAGCGTCAACTTTTCGTGAGCTTTTTCCTGAAGTGTCACATAAGCCATGTCAAAAATTTGCGCGGCCAAGGCTGAAATATCTAAGGCTTCTTGCGAAAGCTTTTGGGACACCCCGGGAGAAACCTTCCCCGCAAGCCCTTCTAATTCTTTTTGGGATTCTTTTTGCTTCATCACACGAGAGAAGAGGACCCAGGTCGACTTCTCTAAAGCCTTTTTGGCCGCCTTCGTCGCGTCTCTGTCGCCAGCAGAAGCTCCCACGCTCATTCTCTTCAAATCTGCCGCATAACCGCCCAAACCGGGTCTATTTTCGATCTGTTTCGCAAGCTTTTCGAGCCTCAGCGAAAGTGCCCGGCCCCAATTGCGCCGCGCCCATGCCGTCGATCCCAACCCGGCTAAAATAACAGTTAACGCCCCGACCGCGATCACCGGGACAACAAATGCCGCCGCAACACCGGCAATGATCGCCAGAGTCGTGCCCCCGAGTACCCAACCACTCATCGGCACATCAACTATTTTCGCAAACCAAGAACGCCACTTCCCCTGCTCGAGCGTTTTCTCAAGGGCGCGATTCAAAAGCCCTTCTTGGTACCTAGAAGTCCATTGGGGATCCGACAGCTGTTGTTTCCTCATTTCCTCGTCATAGGTCTTCAACGTATTGACGAACTGACGAGCTGAGAGGAACTTAAGACGGGCGTTTGCCTTCAGTTCGTTCCAATGGATCCGCACCTTGAACGCATCGTCCGCGCTCAGGGCAACCACCTTCGAAAGGTCCTGAACCGCCTCTTCTGCGTCACCATTCAGATCCACAATTTTCTCAAAAGAATCCGGGCGCTCGCGCAACCCTGACGGATAGATCCAATTTTCCATGATCGTCCCGTGCCACCAGCTCTGCATCGCGGGTATCCAGCGATTGTTTGTTAGCCATGCTCCACTGGCAAGAGCCACGAGCCCGGCAACGATCGCGATCGGTATTGCTGCAACCCCTAACAACACGCCCACGACCGCTACCGCGCTGCCCGCCAACACCCCGGCTGCCATGGACATGGCCGCCGTCTGCTGGGTATTCGGATTGGCTTCCTTAAAATTACTGAAACGTGTCGTTGCGATCTGATAGACCCACCAGGGCATCGAGAACGCGCGCCGCAAATATCCGTGAAAATTATTTTCAAGGAACGGCAGGTCCTTGATCTTCTTGTCCTCAAGCACGCTTACGATCCTTTGCTGGGAATAACGTGCATCGGCAAGTTTTATTTCGCGGCGCTCACTATCGAACACAAGGGCATACTTGCTCATCAGAACACTGACAGCGTTCGGATCCGTCGTATTCGCAATATGGAAACGCGCAAGATCCGCTTCAAAATGATCGGAGGTCAAAAGACGGCGGAGCTCAAGTCCTTGGGGCGTCGCATCCAAGGAAGTTTGTAGATCAATCTTCCAATCCCCTCCGAGCCCACTCCATACCGCCGCGATCTGGGATAAACGATCCGCGATCTGCTGAGCATAACTCGTTCCAAAAAGACCGTTCCGGGTCAGGAATCCGGCGATTTCCGTGACGCTTTCCCGGACCATGTCTGCATCGGCATTCCCCTGGATCGTGGTCGAGAAGAGCGCGAGAAGATTATTCATCCCGCCCATCATCAGCTGCACGACGCTGACGTTACCGGTCTGAGAAACCACGGTTCCCGCGGCCGCCAGTCCCGGAGCGGAAGCTGTCGTCCCCCAGCCGGTGAGCTGCAACACTCTGGCAACAAATCCGTCGGATGCTTTCGCTTCCAAATTGGAATCCGCCATCTTCGCTACCGTCGTGTCAGGATGATTGGCCTCCTCCGCTGCTTGCACATGCTGTTGCTCGGCTCTCTCGGAGGACTCTTGGCGCGTCTGCTCGGATTTCATAATGTAATCGCCAAAAAGAATGATCGTCTTCACGAAATCAAAGATCGACCCGTCTTGCGTGTTGGCGACCGAGAAACGGCCGGCATTCACGGCTTTTCCATTTTCAACTTTTTGCGCTTCGCTTCGGATCGCATCCAATGTGAATGCCGTGACCCCAGTATTTAAAGCGTTGTCGATCAGTTGGACTTCATCCAGCCGGAACGCACGGTTAATCATCTCCGAGTCAAATCCCGCCTGCCTAATTTTTTCAAGTAGACTTCCGGTCTCGTTCCGTCTGCCATTTTCCAGTTTCCCAAAAAGCTCATTCAAGACAAGCTGGATCTCGTTTCTAACAAAGGCCTCGCCCTCAACGCCTCTTTTATCGATCGTGGGCTGGGTATCTGAAAGGCGACCATCTTTGTAATCGCTGATAACGTCGGCCAGTTTTCCATAATCACCCGTAATCCCGTAGGCGGAACTCCACTCAAGCAGTCTCAGAAGACCTTTGGTCATGATCTCATTACGCAGCAGCGTCGTCACGATCGAACGGTTCGCATTCGACTGAACAACCGCTTCGTTATAGGAAAGACTCAAGTTGAGATAATCGATCAATGCCGAACCGTTATTTTCCGACATTTTTTCGAGAATAAATGTTCTCAACATGACAGCGTCAAACGCTTTTGCTGATGTGGAATCCCGGATCTCGGTTACAAGAGCTATATCCCGTTGCACGTCCGCGACCCGCTGTTCATACAGCCTGATGGTCTCCGTATAATGACTTCGTCCCGTGTCTGTTGTTTGCTGCCTTTGCAATTCCCGCGCCATGTCTAAGTCGTTCTGTACCATTTCGAGCTTGGTGTTCAGGAATTTGAGAAAGCTATCGGGAAAACGCCCGGCCTCTACAAGATTGTTCGCAATGGCAACATCGTTGTAATAAAGGGTCGCGATCCCCTGATTGCTACGGTCACGGCCAAGCGCCTGGGCCACAAGACTGGAGGACTGCTTATCAAATCCCAAGAGGAACATGTGCGTTACAGCCTTCGCATCTGACTTTGAAGCAGCGTCCACAATGTCGAGGAATGCATCCACTCTCTGTTCCGGAGACAATTCTGCTCTTACTGGCTTTGTCATCGTTTGCAGATCAGTCCGAGCCTGGTCATGGCCGGTCGCGATACGTAGACCGCCGACAATGATCTTGAGGCCTTCTCTTGAGGCTGATTCGACACCTCGTTTGACGTTCGCCGAAGTCGTCAATTCAACGGAAAGGATATTTTCTATATCGTATTTGCCCGTGTTATCCGACAAATACATCGTCCTAAGAATTTCACCATAGAGCTGCATGGGGCCGGCGCTCATGTCGATCAAGCCCCGGATGGCCTCTTTGATCAACCCCTCATAAACGGATTCCGTTGCAAGGAAGAAAAGGTTCCCAAGTTTCACTTCCGAGCCCTCATTCACAAAACGCTCCAAACGCTTCGCGATATCCGCTTGAATGGTCTTGATGACTTCCGCTCTTCGCGCATTGATCTCGGCCTTCTCCTTGTCAGTTGCATTCACCGGGATTGTCAAAGATGCAGCGTCATACAAAGACTCGAAACCTAAGCGGCCGGTCGCGGCGAGATATTGGAGATCTGCCATGCTTTGCCCAAGCTCAACACGCACGTTCCCGGTCAAAAGACTAAGCGATCCCGGAAGCGTCGCAGAAAGACCGACCACGCCCTCCACAAAACTGCTCTGGACCGGAGTTCCCATTTTCGTCCGAAGCTTGCCGATGCCCTGAACGTCATACCACTCTGAAACCTTGGCGATATCGATCTTCGTGATCCTTCCGTTCGCGTCAAATGTCACGCCATTCGCTTCGTTCACCCTTAAATCCTTACCGTTAAGCTCCTTGCGAATGTCCCATGTCCATCTGTTCGCCTCATTTCCCCCCGTCAGGATTCCCTCTAAGTTTGAGCGGGTTGTATTTGCATTTGATTCACCTGTTCTTGCTTCAGCTCTTCCGGCCAACCGGGTATTTTCGGCCAAAAGTTTTCCCTGATTTTCTTGCAGGAACTTATAGAGCACCGCGATCTGGAGCGCGACGTCACTCGACTGCTGATTCTCCTGCAAGGTCTGTCCATCCGTCGGTTTATGGGTCACAAGCCCGTTCATGATCGTTTCCGCCGCAAGCTCCTTGCCTCCAAAAAGAACGCGGAAGATCGATGAAGCATCTGCATAGCGACCGAAACCCAGATCCCCGCCCGCTCTTTCAAGGTAACTGCGCAGGGCTTTGCTGAAATAGACCGTGCCATCCGCACCGATCGCAAAGGCCATGGTGTCGGGCTGTGCATCACCCCCAAATTTATCCCGGTATTCCGAATAGCTCATCTCTTTGATCTTGTTGGCCGCCGTTTCGTTCTGGTTGATCCGGCTGACTTCATCCCGGATCTTCTGGCAGAACTCGATCCCCTGAACCACCGCGTCAGGTCCAACAAACGTTGGCGCATTTCCGTCCGCGATGATCGCCTCGATCATGCTGAACGCCGGGATCTGGGCCTCATCGATGATCGTTCGCCCGAGTTTTGTGATGAAACTGAGAAGCTCTCTGCCGGCCGCGTCGTTAATCGCATTGCGGAGGTGAGTTACTGTGAAGATGTCGATCATAAGCACCGCATTTGGATTCCCTTTAAGCTCTGCCAAAAGACCCACGTAATCCCTATTCGCTCCCTCAATATAATCATTGCCGTTGATGATCCGGACCCCAAGGCACGCGGCGATCTGCTCATAGATCACAAAATTTTTGCCTTCAGACTCCAAGCCAAAATACTTCGCGACCGCGTCCCCGTTCTCAAGAAAAATCCCTGCATTCCCCTGTTTATTGGCCGAATAAAAGGCGGCGGCAAGAAGACCGGCCCGGGTCTTCCCGATTCCGGTGCCTGCCGAAACGTCATACCCCATTTCCAGGGCGATCGCCATGAGAAACCCGGAATTTCCGCGTCCATAAAGATCCGCAAAAGGACGGTCCGCAAAACCTGCCCCCTTCGCTTCACTTAGCAAGAACCCATCTCCGCCAACGTCCGCTTCAACCCTAAGCTGTGTTTCCAAGCCTTGCGCCTCTCGCAAACCATCGACCGCAACCTCAAACATGGTCGCGAGAAAAATATAATTCCGGAGCGTCGCATCGACCCCTTTAAACATTGTTTCAAACACGGCTTTCAATGCCGCCTGCGCTTGTATGACCGAATCGAGCTTCTGGCGCAAGGTCACTTTTTCTGCCGGAGTCGCGTTGTCGCCAAACTTCGCACTAAGCTCCTTCACTTCTGCCTGGGACTGGTTGAGCGCATCGTAAAATGCGCGGACCTCTGCCGATTGGGTTTCAGATTGGAACATTTTGATCAAACTATTGCGCATCTCCATCACTGTGTTCCCCATGCCTTCTTTACTGAGAAACGCTGTAAAGAGGGCTTGAGAAACATTGCTTTCACTGAGGTTCTCAGCAACTTCGGTCAGCTTGGCTGCGATCTCGGAGGAACTTTGCTCATTAGCAAGCTTCAGGAAATAGGTTTTGAGTGCGTCGATCCCCTTCAAAGATGCGGCGCTTGAGAAACGGACAGCATCCAACCTGCTCGCTTCTGTCATATACTCTTCTCTCAACCTTGTAAGCTCGGCATTAAGATTGTTGCGCTCGTTGATGGTTTTATCACCCCGCTCGAGCGCTGCGAGCTTCGCTTCCGTTTCCTTCATCTGTTGCATCAGATGGGCACAGGCCTCGTATCGGCCTTCGCCCTTGGCAAAAAATTCCGTCGCTCTCGCAACGTATTCCTGATAGTCTTTGTCCTCAAAAGGAGCCACGGTCTGACCGCTCCGCGTCGCGGCATCGATGACAGGATTTTCCAAAAGCCTTGCGAAATCAGCCAAAGCCTCCAGGCCTCGCTGACGGAAAGCTTTAACGGTATCAAGATAGGTGGCCGCATCTATGGAGCGGGCCGCCAGAGGATCAAAGATCGTCCGCTTAACGAGATCCCTAAGCCAATCGCCCGTCGTCTTAACGTACTTAGAATCAACCGCTTCAGCCTGAATCACTCCAAGAGCTTCTCCGGACTCATTGGATCCACGCTTCGCCGCGTCTATGAATTTCTCGTTGGCGCTTGTGAAATCCATAACCTCCATCATGATTTTTTCATTGGCAAAGTCCATCTGCAACACACCAGCATTCGCTTTTCTATATTCGATAATATTGATCAACAATACAATGATGTCCTGATTGGATTTCATTGCCAGCTCAAGCAGGAGTTCACCGCCGGCTATGTCGCTTTGCGCTGATGTGTCAAGACGGATAATCGATTCAAGGACACCCACGAGATCTTTTACGTCAGATATTCGATTTGACGCGCTGATCGCGAGTGTCGCTTCGATGTAGAGATAGCCCCTCTCCCCATAAGCCCTGACAAGAGCCGGCTTATTATTGGCAATAACGAGTTCGCCGAGGCCTTCGACTTGTATCTTTCCATCCCCTTCTGCCGCCGCCCTTGCGATCTCCGACACAGTGAACTGCTGCCTCATCATTTCGCTCTTTACGAAATCAACGAATTCTCTGGCAAAGCTCACATCGACCTTAAGAACAGCGGCCACTGCTTCGAATACCCCTTGGTTATCCGCACCCACCTTTGTGATCGCCGAAAGGATTTTCCCTTGACCCATTTCAAGGAGTTGCGCCAAAATGATTCCTCGCACAAGAGCCGTCGCTGTGTATTTTCCGAGCTCCTCAATAGAGGCATTGGTCCGGGTCACCTCTGCAGCCTTCAGGACATCTTTCATAGACGTCGCCGTGGAGGACGCCGGGGTTTGTATTGTCGACGCTTTTTCCCCCGGCATTTTTTCACCGATCTTAGCCATCTCTGAAAAACTCAAACCGGAACTCGCAAAAAGGCTTTGAATTTCCATGCTTGTTAGAATATCCACAGCCTGCTTATAGCTTGTTACATCGCCGGTCGCGGTTAACTGAATGCCTAAAGTTTGCTCGATGATCTGATTATCAAAATTAGCTCTTAAAACCTTCTCCACAGCGCTTGCGTCACTGAAGCGAGCTTTCCCTTCCTGGACCGGGAGCTGTTCACGAACCGTGTCAAGCATCCGGCTCTTTGTCATATGCTGCGGCAAGAAGAAGAAAAGCAGATCTTGCGCTCGTGCTTGGATCCCCGCTTCGCTCAAATGGGTCAAACCCAACACGTTCGTCAGCCTCAAAAGCGGCGCAAAGATCATGCCGCTCAAAAGAGGCACCATCCTGGTCACGGCCCACGCACCACTCGCAAAAGAGATCGGATTTAAGAACGGATTGAGCAGGTGTCCAATGAATTGCCTTCCTAAGGCGCTCTGTTGCAGGAACCTCTGAAGCGTTACGGCCGCATCTTTCATCCCCATACGCTCCATAGCGCCGATCAGGCCAAAACCCGAGAAGCTAAATTTCGACCCCGTGGATTGGGTGATCGATTCGATCCAGGCCGACGGTCCGCCGAGAACACTGCGACCCGTCCGTCCGAGGGCGCTCTGAACTTTTGAAAATCCCACGTTCCCAAAGATCGAAAGAAGCGGGCCGAGAGTAAAGCCCATCCAGAATGTTCCGAAAACTCCTTTGTCCTCCAAACCATCTCCCACCCAGAACTGTTTCGAAAAGACATCTTTTCCTTCGATCACGCCGAGGAAAAAACTGAACTGCCCCCAGCCGAACCCTTGCTGGACCGCATGACTCATGTACCCCAAGACCATATTCCAAGATTTCGCTCCGATCCCTTTCGCGCTGTCACGGAACATCAGTTTCGCAAAAATAAGCCCGTCCATCTCGGCGGCGGTGCGCGAGGACATATTCGCGAGGTTCGCGATCGGGCTGATCTTCCCGAGGGTCACCCCCTCCATTCCAAAAATATCTTTTACACTAAGTTTCTTTTGAAAAAAGGCTTTCGAGGACGCAAACAGAAAAACGACTGCGCTCAGCCCTATACCCGTCCAGCCAATAACTACAAGGGTTCTCCCAAGACCCGCGAAGAATTCGAAATTCTGGAGTTGATTCCCGACGACCACCGAAATACCCCCCGTCACAAAGAGCGCTTTGCCGATGGTGGTAGCTCTGATGACACCAGTTTGTGCCCAATACGCTTCAAGAGCTGAAATGCCCGCCTTTTCCGTAGCCCCCGAAACGGACTCGGTCGTGAAAGCTTTAATCCATCCAGGCGCGAACGCGGCCAGGAGACCCGCGCCCATTAATATAAGGCCCACCGTTTGAACCACATTCTTGCCAAAACTCTCCGGCAGGAACGCTCCGACCATCCAGAGCCCTGCCCCTGACAGAGCCAACGTTAGCCCAGTATGTTTGACAAGGGCCTTCCCATAAGCCGTAGCGGCCGTTCTCACGCCACCCCAAATGGATCCGGGAATACTGCTCCATGCGCCGCGTTCCATTGTCATAGTCTTTGAAATAATGCCTCCGAACGCTTTAAAACTGCCGCCCGGCATCATTTTGCTGATCATTTTGCTGATATTGTTCCCTATCGTTCCCCAAAACGACTTCTGTACATTCTTGAATGTTCCCCACAGCGCTCCTTCCACACCGCGCCGGGCAAGGATTTTCATATAGATCTGTTGCCCGTTCAGAACCGTCTCCCTAACCGCCGCAGTAACGCCGGCCGGCAGGAATTCCAAAGCAAAGCGCGTTGCGGCGCCCAAGGTCATTCGAGCAAACCCGACCAGGATCAGATCCATGCCATAGATCGCGAGCCCTCGACCCGTTAATGTTACACCCCCGACAACCAGCGATGTGACCTCACCTCTCATGAGACTCAAGCCTTGCTTCATAAGAGATGCCCCTAGGGCCCTT
>CAZPCF010000025.1:0-14872 GCA_964585045.1 uncultured bacterium | reverse complement strand
TCCATTAGGGCTGCATTGATTTTCCGGTTCATTTCTATATGGAAAATCAAGCGCCCTGATGGCTTACCTGATCAGGCGCCCTGATGGATCCAATTTATTTCCCAATAAGGTTCCATTAGGGCTGCATTGATTTTCCGGTTCATTTCTATATGGAAAATCAAGCGCCAAACAAACACGGGGCCTGTCAAAATCTAACCAACGATTGAATAAATTATCACGAGAGGAATAATGTACTAAAATAAAGACAATGGCAGTATATCTTTGCTCCTATAGGATGTCAACGGACCAGGCGCCTGACAGCCTTAAAACGTACGAGACACGACGAAAAAGCATTACGTCCTGAATACACGGAACGCACTTGCTTTTCATTATAAAACGTTCTTATTGAGAGCGAGTGCCGCACTAAACTTTTTTTAAATCTTTATGAGACGCTTAGTGCGCCGTATGCCTTCCGCTGTACTTAAAAACGCCGATCCACCTTGTCTTTTAGGTCATACACGGATTTCTCAAGCAATTTTATGCGCTCAGACATAAACCGGTTCGCCTGTTCCAAGTCCGAGACACGCCTTGAAAAATTATCCAGGCGGTCCTGCTTGAGGGTCTTCTCCATATCGGCAAACTCCGCCGGGGTCCCGCTCATTCCCGTCCCCGCCGCTTCGCTCTCGTCGGCCCAAGAAAACGGTAACGCGACCGAAAGAAACAACATTCCTAAAGTTGAAACTGCTGCGAGTTTTTTCATAGGGTTCACCTCGGGCGAGAGTATACCATATCTTCGGAGAACGCAAAATGGGAAACACTACGCCTAGTAAGGCGAGGGGAACGTTAAACGGCTAACACTGCCGAAAAGCTCGGGGAACGTGGAACGGGTAACGCAAGCGTTCGACGTTCCCCGTTAGCCGTTCCCCGCAGTTTCACCCTCTCGGGTGAAACTGCTTGTGTACGGATTTGAGGCGATTTCCGGAAACGTGCGTGTAGATCTGCGTCGTCGAAATATCGGCATGACCGAGAAGTTCCTGGACCACACGCAGGTCCGCACCACGCTCCAGGAGATGGGTCGCGAAAGAATGGCGGAACGTATGGGGCGTGATCTCTTTGGTGATCCCAGCAAACCGTGCGTATTTTTTTATCATTTGCCACACGAATTGCCGCGTGAGCCCTTCCCCGCTCCTGCCCAGGAAAAAATGATCGGTCTTGGCCTTCAATTTTGAACGGACCCGGGCAAGATAGGTCTGGCAGGCGGAGACTGCGACACTTCCCAGCGGCACGAGCCGCTCCTTGTCACCCTTGCCGCGACACTTGATGAATTTATTATCCAGATAAACATGGTCCGCCGTGAGCTCCGTGATCTCGGAGACCCGCATCCCGGTCGCGTAGAGGCACTCCAAAAGCGCCAGGTCGCGCAACCCCCCGGGCTTCTTTGTGTCCGGCATCTTGAGAATTGATTCCATCTCCTGCGGGGTCAAAAAGTGCGGCAGCTTTTTCCAAAGCTTCGGCGATTCCAGGACGCTTGTGATATCGTTTTGGACGTAGCGCTCTTTGGTGAGAAAACGATGGAAAAGCTTGACCGAGACGAGCCCGCGTGCGATCGAAGAAGATTCGAGCCCGCGCTTACTTTCCGCACTCAGGAATTTCAGGATGTGCGTCCGCGAGACCTTGCTCCAATCCGAAACCTTTTCCTTTTTGAGGAACGCGTCATAGCGCGTGAGGTCCTGCCGGTATGCGTCGAGCGTGTTCTGAGCTAGTCCTTTTTCGACGGAAAGATAGTCCAGGAACTCCTCGAAAAGAAGCTGGTTTTTGTCCTTGGGTTTCTCTGCCGTCATCGGCGCTGTGTTCATCCCTCTTCGTATCGGCAAAAACGGCGCGGCACTGGATGGGGATCCTGAGAAAAATAGCCCGCGCCCTTTGTTTAGCTATCCCGAAACCCTAGATGCACCGGACGGGAGCGATCATTTAGACTTCTTTAACAATATCGGCTCCGCGGGAAATGTTCCCGATCCCGTTCTTAAAAAGATCCGCATTTGCGGACACGACTATGTCGGGGGCCTTGCCGGGTTCAGTGCCGGGAGTTTGCGGAGAATTTACACGATCGGAGTTCCCGTCGCTCGCCGTGTGAATTTCGTGGTGTGGTCTCCGGATATATTTTCGGATCATCTCCTCGGTCAATTCATCGGACGACGCCGAGAGATCATTGAACCACCAACCATAGTCGTCAAAATCTTGCATCAGTTTTGAACTCTCTTCAGACCCGGTTTGATCATCGATCGGCACCGGAGCAGCAAACTGCCAAAAAGGAGCCGGAATACGGAAATTCCCTGCGTCCACCAGGGCCCGGCTAACCTCCTCGGGAATGAACCCCACCGGAACGATCTCGATGGACGCCTCACCCGTATAAAAGCTGGGACGGACAAGCGTAAAGTTCTCGTTCGCCAAAATATCCAGGCCATAAACGCTCCCGGACTCCGCCAACATTCTCGAATTGCCGTCGAGGCTTTGACCGATCACATAGTCTGTGTCCACGACCGCGGTCTTACCTAGCGCAAAATAATAACCGCTTGAGGCATCGGTCACGGTCGAATCGAGAAGGGTTTCGGATTCGGAGACAGCTTCCTCGGGCGAGAAATAAACAGAGACCAAGGTCCCGGGGTCCGCAACATTCAAAACGGAACTGTACACGTGACCTCTTACGCCGCGCACTCCGTCGGGATAACGGAACTGGAAGTGAGGATACGTCCCTCCTTCATCCATGTCCCAGATATCCTGAAAATCCCAATTCGAATAAGTGCTCTGGTTCATCATGGAGTTATTGATACCCGAAGCCAACACCCCTGTACCTTCTTCGTTCCCACCGCGCGCGATCTGACCCGTCGCGGCGATATCCCAGTAGGAATTCGTCACGGCTCCGGTCCCCAAACCCACCAAACCGCCGGCATTGGTCGTCCCTGTCACCCACCCCATCGCGTAAGTCCGGTTGAGTGTGCCGCTGTTGGCCCCCACAAGGCCGCCGACATTTTCGGTGCCGATGACGCGAGCGCCGGAGTAAGCATCCGAAATGCTCCCCGTATTGCTTCCGACCAATCCGCCCACGAAATCCGCGCCGCTCACCGTATAAACCCCGGTGGTGTAAACTCTCGACAAATTTCCGGCATTGAGCCCGGCGAGACCCCCGACATAATCGCGCCCGTAAATACTAACCTTTTCAAGCGCGAGATCGAACACGCTTCCAGCGGAGCCGATATTGCCGAAGAGACCCAAATAATCGCTCTCCGTCCGGTTCACTGCCAGATTCGAGATGACCTTGCCATTCCCGTCCAGGCTTCCCGTGAAAGCGTGTGTCACATCCCCGACAGGATCAAACCCACTATCGTTATTCCAGCTCGAGAAATCTGACATGTTCACATCATTTAGCAATCTAAAATGAGAGCCCAGATTTCCTTTCATGCCCTGAAGGTCATAAGCAGTCCGGATCAGATAGGGATCACTAACGGTACCGCTTCCCGTATAGCGGCGGAAAGCGTCTGTCCCGTATGGCACCGAGAAATTGCCCGCGACTAGGAAAGCATGGTCCAACGGAGAGGCATCCGTGAAAGTACCGCCCTCTTGGACCATAAAATCCCCGTTCACGGTCAGGTCACTACTCTGCGAATAATCACCCGAAACCGTGAGGTCATTTACTGACTGACCAGCGGTAGTGATCGAACCGGAACCCGTGAGCGTCACGTCCCCGGCATTTGATATCCTCGTAAGATCCAAGCTCCCGCCCAGGGTCATCTTCTCGCTCGCGGCGTCAAGAGTTCCGGTATCCGTCACGTTCAGTATTCCGTTCACCTGAAGCGCGTCCACCAGCGTATAACTTCCCGAGATCACAAGATCATCCACTGCCTCATTATCGGAAGTGATCGTGCCCCCCTCCGTCAGGGCCTCACCCGTAAGGGTCACATCCCCGGCATTCGTGATGTTCGTAAGATC
Organism: uncultured bacterium; assembly: GCA_964585045.1. Lineage (GTDB taxonomy): Bacteria > Omnitrophota > Omnitrophia > Omnitrophales > Aquincolibacteriaceae > Aquincolibacterium. The sequence continues at coordinate 10,906 of CAZPCF010000025.1, read as the reverse complement.
CAGATCCCCTGCGAGGGTCATCGCCTCGCCCGCAGCATTCAAGGCCCCCGCCACGTTCAAGGCGCCATTCACACGAAGCCCATCCTCGAGTGAATAGCTCCCCGAAATCGCTAGATCATTGAATGCCTCCCCCCCGGAAGTGATCATCTTGTTGAAACCTGTCAGAGTCACGGGGCCGAGATTGGAAAGATCAACGCCCTCGAATGTCCAATCCCCGCCCACGCTGATCGCCTGGAACGAGGCATCCAACGTCCCCAAGATATTGAGATCACCGGTCACGGTAAGACCGTCGAACAAAGAGTAGTTCCCCGTGCCGGAGATCGTCAGACCGCTGAACGAAGTACCGCCGGACGTAATGGTGCCAAAACCGGTGAGCGTCAAATCTCCGACACCCTCGAGCCCGGTGATGTTGACGTCCCTAGCGAGAAATATCTCCTGACCCGCCGCATCAAGAACGCCCAACACCCTCAAGGCTCCATTCACATGAAGCGCATCCTTGAGCTCGTAGGCCCCCGAACTGGAGATCGTCAGATCATTGAATGCCAGCCCACCGGAAGTGATATCTTTGTCATTGCCCGTAAGGACTACATCTCCAAGATTTTGCAGAGAAAGACCGGTGAAGACCCAGTTTCCACCTTCGCTGATGGCATTTGACGCGGGGTCGAGTGTTCCCTGGACATCCAGTTCTCCGGTCACGGTGAGATCGTCGAATAATGAATAGTTCCCGGTACTAGAGATCGTCAGGTTGCTGAATTGATTCGAACCGGACGTAATGATGCCGGAACCGGTAAGCGTCATATCCCCGGCATTCGTGAGTCCCGTAATGTTAATGTCGTGAGCAAGAGACATCGCTTGATGGTTAGCATCAAGACTCCCCGCGACATTCAAGTTGCCATTCACACGAAGCTCATCGAAGAGAGAATAAAACCCCGAAACCGTCAGATTGCCGAACTGGTTTACCTGCGGATCGACGGTAGTGATCCATTTTCTTTCGTCAACAGAACCACCCGTTAACGTCACATCCCCGGGCCTAGAAAGACCCATAAAAGACCAGTCCCCGCCTTCACTAATGTCATTTGATGCGGCATCAAGTGTTCCCTGGATATTAAGATCACCCGTCACGATGAGCGTGTCCTCCAGCGAATAAGACCCCGTCACTTTCAAACTTCCAAAACTAATCTCGTCGCCGGAAGTGATTTTTTTGCCGGAGCCTGTCAGCGTCACAAGGCCGAGCCTGGAAAAACCGAGGGAGGTCCAATCTCCTTTTTCGGTAATGTCATTAAAGGCGGCGTCAAGTGTCCCCCCCCCCTGGAGCACAAGATCCCCTGTCACGATGAGATCATCCGCGAGCAAATAACTCCCTGTGATCGTCAGGCTGTTCACGGACCTTCCGCCCGAAGTGATCGTGCCTGAACCATCGAGCGTCACGCTTTGTGCGTCCGGGATTTTCGTAAGGTCAAGGCTATGAGCAAGCGTTATCGCACAGCCGGGGGGGGTATTGAGAGACCCCGACACAATCAACTCACCGTTCACATGAAGATCATCCGCCAGTGTATATGTTCCCATGATCGTCAGATCGTTCATTTCCTTATGGTATGAAGTGATCAAACCTTCGCTTGTAAGGGTCACATCCCCGACCCCCGTGATCTTTGTAAGATCAAGACTGCCGGCAAGCGTCATGTCTTCGCCTCTAACATCCAATGCCCCCGCCCCCGTTAAATTTAACGACTCCGTCACACGAAGCGCGTCCGCGAGCCAATAATTCCCCTTGATCGTCAGTGTATTCATTTCCATGTCGTAGGACGTGATCGAGCCGGAGCCGTCAAGCGTGATGTTTCCGTAATTCGTGATCTTTGTAAGATCCAGGCTCTGCGCAAGCGTCATCGCTTTGAAATTGGCATCCAAGCTTCCCGTTCCTGTCGTACTTAGCACACCGTTCACATGAATGGCATCCGCAAGCAAATAATTCCCCGAGATCGTCAGGTCGTCCAACTGATTATTTGCAGAGGTTAGAACACCCGAGCCCTCTAGCGTCACATCTCCAAGATTGAAAATTTTCGTGAGATCAAGATTCTGTTTGGTCGTGATCGCTTGAAAATTAGCATCGAGATTGCCTTCTTCGATCACATTTAACAAACCGTCCACGCGCACCGGACCCATGAGCGTATTAGTTCCCGAAAACGTCAGGTTGTTCAGTGTTCCGCCTGATGGTATAAACTCACCGGAACCATTGATGGTCACATCCGAAAGATTGGAAATCCTCGTGAAATCAAGATCCCCGTCCCCCGCGACCGTGATCGGTTGTGAATTAGCGTCAAGAGCGCCTTCTTCGGCCACATTCAACAAACCCCTCACATACACCTCATCCGCTAGCGAATAATACCCTGAAACCGTCAGACTGCTGAACCGACTTTCCTCTGGATCGCCGGTAGTGATCCATTTTTTGTCAGCATCAGAACCGCCCGTCAACGTTACATCCCCGGGGTTGTAAAGACGGTAGAAGGACCAGTCGCCACCTTCACTGATGGCATTTCCCGAAGCATAGAGTTCGCCCGTCCCCTGAACGTCGAGATCATTGATCACAACGACCGACCCCGACAGTGTATAAGTGCCTAAAATGGTGAGGCTGTTCAAAACTCGATTGCCCGGTCCGAATTCACCCGAACCCCTCAGTGCCACATCCGAGAGATTGGAGATATTCGTGAGATCAAGACTCCCGTAGACCGTGATCGCTTGGTATGAGGCATTGAGATTGCCCCCTGTTACGTCCAACGTGCCGTTCACGTAAAGCGCATCCATCAGGGTATAAGTCCTCCCCGGCAACGTCGAGATTGTGAGATTATTAAATTCATTAATGCCGGAGTCATTGAGTTCATTAATGCCAGAAGTGATCGTTTTGTCCTCTGAACCCGTGAGCGTCAGCATTACATCTCCGAGACCGGAAAGACCTGTAAAGGACCAATCCCCGCCTTCGCTGATGGCATTTCCTAAGGCGTCGAGTGTTCCCCCCTCCTCGATCACGAGATCCCCCAGCACGGTAAGTGCATTCGTAAGCGTATAAGCTCCCGTATCAGTAATCGTCAGGCCATCCACTCCCTCCCCATCAGTCCTCGAAGTAATCGAACCTGAGCCCTCAAGGGTCACATTCCCCACATTCGAGATATTCGTAAGATCAAGATCGCTGGCACCGGTAAGCGTCATTAAGTTGTGGTCGATATTGAGTGACCCCGAGACATCTAACTCGCCATTTACATGAAGCGCGCCCACAAGCGAATACGACCCCCCGGAGATCGTCAGATTTTGTAGCTCGTAACCCGCCGGTGTAAAAAAACCGAAACCAATAAAGTCTGTGAGCGTTATGTTGGAAACATTTGTGATTCTCGTAAGGTCAAGACCGCCCGCTGTCGTTATGTCTTTGCCTTTAGCATCGAGAGTTCCCGTTTCCGTCACTATTAATGATTGGGTTACAAGAGAATCCCCAAGAAAATAATCCCCGGAGATCGTCAGATTATTTAATGTCTTGGTCGACGACGTGATCGAACCTATAACATCCGGAATACCAGTGAGTATCACATCGTAAGGATTGGAGGTCTTCGAAAGGTCAAGACTGCCGCCAAGCGTCATCATATTGAAATCGGCATTGAGGGCCCCCGTCCCTGTCACGCTCAATGATCCGGTCACTTGAAGCGCATCCTCCAGGGTATAGGTCCCTGACGAGATCGTGAGCGTATTAAATACCTCGTCGTAAGAAAGGATCGTATACGATCCTGAACCGTCGAACGTTACATTTCCAATGCCGTCGATCCTTTTGACCCACTCAAGATCCCCATCCCCCTTCGGGATCACATCCGGTTCCTCACCCTGAGCAGGAGGCCAGTCGTCATTGGGATCGTCGGCGATTCTTATCGCAAGACCTTGGGCAAGTGTCATGTTTTGTCCATTGACATGTAAAAATCCAGTTTGGATCGGCGTGGCCGCCCCATTGTCCAGCTTCAGCCAGCCGTTTACATGAAGGGCATCCGCCAGAGTGTAAGTCCCAGAGACCCTGAGATTATTTATCGGCCGGGTCGCGGATCTGAGGGTAAGCCCCGTGTCCGTGCCATACAGTGTCACATCCCCAGGGCTGCTAATATTCGTAAGATCAAGACTTTTACCAAGCGTCATGCTTCTGCCAGAAGCATTCAAAGTTCCCGCTCCCTGTGCGTTTGTTCCCGGCACACTCAATACGCCTCCCACGTAGATACCATTGGACGCTGATAGAGAGTAATTTCCCAAAATCGTCAGATCTCCGAAATGATCATTCTGCGGATTGCCGCTGATCGTCTTGTTGGTACCTGTCAGCGTCACGGGCCCGAGACCGGACAAACCGGTGAAGACCCAATTTCCGCCTTCAGTGATGGAGTATCCCGCCGCTTCGAGTTTTCCCGTTCCGTCGAGGAGAAGATCCCCCGTCACGGCAAGCGCATCTTTAAGCGTATAATCCCCCGAACTTGAGATCGTAAGGCTTCCAAATGGTTTTCCACCGGATCTGATCTCGGAAGCAGCACCCGTAGCTGTGACGGCCCCGACATTCGAGACATTCGTAATATTGACATTTTTCTCAAACGTCATGCCTTTGTTCGCGGCATCGAGGGTCCCCGTCACGTTCAGCGTATCCCGCATGTAAAGCGCATCCGCCAGTGAATAATTTCCTGAGATCGTCAGAGTTACTGGAGTCGTTGGAATCGCTCGAGCCGGGAATTTATTCCCCTCGGAATGGATCGTTTTTCCATCACCCGTAAGCGTTATATTCCCCAAATTGGTGAGATTCGTAAAATACCAATCTCCGCCCTCGCTTAAATTTTTTCGATTCACATCCAGGGTCCCGGAAGTCACCGTAAGCTCACCGCTCACCGTCAAAGCGTCCTGCAACTGCAAGGTGGAAGTTGGGCCTTCTTCAGGACTGGTCAGGTCGATCGTCAAAATATTAAAGCTCGAACCCCCGGAGGTAAGCGATTGGTCCCCGGTGCCCTTAAAATTGACCGTACCACCGGCGGATGCGTTAGAGTCGAATGTCCCACCGGATTTCATCCAGCTGGCGTCCACATTGAGAGTTGTCGGCGCCGTGAAATTTCCGCCATTAAGCACAAAGCCGTTGAGATCCATGGAGTCACCACCGATAAAAGTGCCTCCCTCTTGCGCAAAATCGCCAGTGATAAGCGTGTGACCCTGTGTGAGAATATTTCCGTAGCCCTTGCCGATGCCTAAATAAGCAACGGTTCCCTCAAGAAAACCGCTGTCAATGGTAGAGGGTTCCGCAGCACCGATATCATTGAAAAAAACAAGATCATTGACGCCCGGAACAACGGTATCGTATTGATGGGTTACTCCATTCCATGTTTTCCAGTTCCCCGGAGTCGACCACTTGCCGTCACCGGCAAGGCCCGTCCATTGCGTGTGATACAAGGAAAGCTGCGGATAAGTAACACCCGCTTTAAGCCCCCAAATCCCGGGATCCCATCCGGAGAACGTCGTCATCTGTTTCATCTCTGCCGTGGTCTTGCCCTCCATAGCCCCCGGGGCTTCTCCGGAACTGGCTGTTTGGAGTGATGTTTCAGTGTCCCAATAATTTTGTGTTGCAACTCCGGAATAAAACCAACCGACCAGACCACCGACCCGGGTGGAGTTGGAGGGCTCAACTATCTCCGCGATGCCCGTAGAATAGCAGTAGGAGATATTCGACAGATCTTCATTAGCGCCCACGAGACCGCCGACATCCACCAAACCACTGACCCTCCCCGTGGCATAGGAGTAGGTGATCTCGGCACTATGCTGATTAAAACCAACAAGACCGCCGATGGCTCGAGTTTCCTGATCGACCCCCGTTTGGGTGACATCGCCCGCGGCATAGCTTTGGGTAATTCTGGAGTCATAATTATATCCCACAAGGCCTCCGACCCACTCTTTCCCGCTAACATTGGTCGTGGCATAGCTGTTGGCGATACTACTTCCTGCATCGTTGAGACCGACAAGACTGCCAACGCCGCTGCCTCCAAGGACACTCCCTCCGGCAAGGCCGACATCATGGATCGTAGCGCCACTCGTCTTCCCGAAAAAACCGACATCGATGCTGTTGGGGCGATTGATCACGAGGTTGCTGATCACATGAAAATCGCCGTTGAAGTCACCGGAAAAACCACCTGCGTCGTTGCCTACAGGATCGAAACCAAAATAATTTGCAGGATCGCCAATATCTCCTGGACCTTTGTAATTCCAAAGCTGAGCTTCCGAGATATCCATGTCGTGGCTTAGTTTAAAATAGGTCCCGAGGGAGAGAAAACCTTTCATCCCTTGCAAACCATAAATATCGGAGATCATGTAAGGACTAACTTGTGTGCCTAGTCCCGTGAAACGGTTGAACGCACCTCCGGGGACGGAAAAGCTCGCGGCCACAAATTCTTGGGCGCTGGGGTCCGATATAAATTCACCGCCCTCCTGGATATAACTGCCGGTGACCTCAAGCGACATGTTTTGAGTGATCGTCCCCGTGTAACCGCCTTTGATCCTGAGCTTGGCAAGGGTCCCGCCAAAGCCAGCATCAATGTTGGAGTTCTCGATGTGTGTCTGGTTGAAACCCACAATGCTTGTCGCACCCGGAGCATCTAAGGCACATGAAACACCGCCCATGCTCCAGTTCTCCTTCGTTGACCAATTACTGTCACCGCCGGCGCCTGTCCACAGGTAAGTCTCCGGATTGATCCCAAATGTCGGCAGGGCATCGTCACTTGCCAGCCATTCAACATCAAAATCCCAGCCCTCTATTCTATTTGAGAGGTATACCGGGTGATTGGAGGAGTAAAAGTTCGAGAGCGTGGCTTCCGTTGCGATCTGATCGACGGGAAGATCGCCAAGATTTCCAGTGTCTTCCAACGAAACGTTGTGATCATCGTTCTTCAACCACCAGTTGTTCGCGATTATACCGCCGTCGAACCTTCCGATAAAACCGCTTTGGTTGGTCTCTCCCCCGGTCACCATGCCCGTGGCATAGCTATTGGTAACCGTGGCTGAGACGCCATACCCCACCAGGCCGCCGGTACCGTACTCTCCCGTACCAGTGACACTCCCCGTGGCATAGCTATTAGTGATCAACCCTCCGTCATTTGCCCCCGCAAGGCCACCGACCCACTCCACCCCACTGACATTGGTCGTGGCATAACTTTTGCTGATACTGCTTTGGTAACTGTCTCCGACAAGACTGCCCACAACATCCTTCCCGGTCACGCTGCCTCCGACAAGACCGATGTTATGGAGGGTGGCGCCGGACGTTGCACCAAATAGACCTATGTAGCTCCCAAGAGGGCGATTGATCGTAAGCCCCATAATGGTGTAACTCCGGCCATCCAACATTCCCGTAAATGGAACCGTCGGAACTGGGATGCCGTTGTTATAAGAAATTTCGCCGGTGCTGGTCCCCACCGGATCAAAGCCGAGGCCGCCGTTCCAGTTTGCCGTTTCGGAGGCCTCGATGTTGTTGGCCATTCTGTAGCTGTAAACCAAATTCTGATCCATGTACTGTAAACCGCCGGGAGCATCCGACACCGAATAGATCAGGTGATCGCTGCCGACCGTCACATCCTTTGAGAAAGTTGTGCCATAAGTTGTTTTGATCGTGTTCACGCTGATGTCATCGAAGGCGGAGCCAGTGTAGGTTGGGGTGTAACTCGCATTCCGGTCCAGGGTCAGGAGACTCACGCCCGTGATCGCACCAACCGTGGATGCCTCACTCGTTTTCAGTGTGAAATCGAATCCGCTTCCCGTGATGGAAGAACTCTCGGCCATGGTGAGGGCGCCCGAACCGTTCGCATCAAAGTCCGCGTTGAAGGTCGTATCACCGCCCAGCGTGACGTTGTAACCGCCGGTGATAGAAATATTTCTTATGGCATTAAAAGTAGCAGGACCAGTGATTGTGGTGGGTCCGACAAAAAGAATGTCGCCGCCATCCGTGCTATCATCCGTGTGGGTGCCACCGACCACATTCCCGCTGAATTGCGCCGCGCCGTCCAGGTTGTCCAGATACGAATGCCCCACTTCCATGAGGCCGCTTGTGCGGAATGTGTAACCGTGTTCCTTGAGGATTTCAGCCCTCAGAATGCCGCGGGTCTCAATGTCCCCTGCAGCCTGCAGCTCAATAGTGCCTTTGTCGGCATCCAGGGTCCCGGCATTAGTGATCGCACCGTCGGTGGAAGTGATATTGATCTCACCATTTACGGCTTTCATGAGCACTTCGTTCATGACGTCCTCACGGGCTTTAACATCCAGCTTGCCGCCGGTCGCGTCGATCATCCCGGTATTCTTTACCTCGCCTTGTTTGGCGGTGACCTCAATTTTGCCGTTCATGGCTTCAAGGAGCATTTTGTTATAAACGGATTGTTCGGCGGTGAGTCCCAGAGTGCCGTCATCCGCTTTCAAGGTGCCGGCGTTCGTAATGTCCCCTTGCGTGGAAGCGATCTTGATCTCGCCTTGGTCCGCCCGGACGGTCGCTTCGTTCGTGACGTCCTGCCACGCAGTGACTTCAACGAGACCCTTGCTCGCATCGATCACTCCGGCGTTCGTGACCTCACCCTCCTTGGCTGTGATCTCGACTTTGCCGCCCAGGGCTTCGATCAGGTTCTTGTTGTAGACCGACTGGCCGGAGGTCATTTCTATGCTCCCGTTGAGGGCGTTTATATCCCCTTCGTTGGTAATATTCCCTTTCGAATCGACAAGAATGCGCCCGTTCATCGCGCTGAGGGTGCCGCTATTGTAAAAATCGTCAAAGGTCACGAACTCCACCAAACCGTTTTTGGCCTTGATCACCGAAAGAGACTCTCCCTCCCGGTCAAGGCTGATCGCCCTATCGAAGAGCCCGTCCATGGCCTTGGCGCTGAGGACCACCCTACCGCCCTCGGCTGAGATCGTGCCTGTATTCCTGATCTGGTCGGAAAGGCCCATGTCATTGGCTGTGGATTCATCCACCCCGATACTCACGAAGCCATCACCCGAAATACCCACGGTGACCATATTGCCGGTGGCCAGAGCCACGGTTCCCATCGGCACATCGATCACGCCCCGGTTCTCAATGGCGTTGGCGATCAGGGCCACAAGGTCCGCACTGTTCCCGATGATCTTTCCGTCATTCATCAGGAACCCGCCCTGCCCGCTGAACTGATAGTCATGCGCGAGAAAATCCGTCACGTTCAGATTTAAAGGCAACGTGGAAGCAATGAGGGACGCGTTATTGAGATTGACAAGACCGGTAGAGCCGATATTGATGCCCGCGATATTTTGCAGGATGAAAGAGAGATTGGACAAATTCATGGTGCCGAAAATATTGGTGGCTTGACCACCGTTCACGAGGAGCGCGAGGCTTGCGTTCTGATTGAGACCTGCGATGTTATAAATATTCCCCGCCGGAACATTGAATTCGGGAACGTTCCACACGGGATTCCCTGAAACATTCCAGTTCGTTGCATTGTCCTGCACACTCACATCCACCGTACCGCCGTCGAGGTTGATCGTCTCCGCAAGCGCCCACGATGGTGCGATGGTGAACGCCGTGAAAATCACCACCGTGAAGATTGCCACCCCCCGTTTCATCCCCCGGAGCCAGCCACACTGTGTAGATGGGGAGAAACGCGCCCGATCCCGCGTCTCAGAACACAAGACGCTGACCTCACGCAGCCCGTCTAAAACCCGGCGTTGAGTTGTAAGGTTCTCGTTTTTCATTTCCGATTTCCCAATGTAATGATACTCTACAGGGAAGCATAAAACAAGAGCTTCTTATAAATATTTTAATAAAAAACATAGTTTATAGCAATTTATAACATTAAATATATCTATTAATAGTAAAAAATAGCATATATTGTCATAAAATGGGCTAAAATATTTTTACGCTTTCCTCCTGAGGGAGGATCCTCGGAGCATTCCCGCCGAGCCTGTTGGGATGCCGTTCAGAGTCCGGCAGCAAATGGTTTTTGAAGAAGAAAATCGATGTAGGCGGAAACGCCCGCTAGAGAGCTCTGCCGGCGTCTCGAAGACTGGAAAGAAACTGGCCTTCGTCCCAAACGGGAATACCGAGTTCTTGGGCCTTATTGAGTTTGGATCCGGCGCCGGGGCCGGCGACGAGGATATTGGTCTTTTTGCTGACACTTCCGGAGGGATGTGCGCCGAGCTTGCGCAGGAGCGCTTCGGCAGCGGAACGTTCGATGCTTTCGAGCGTGCCAGTCAGGACAATGGTTTTGCCGCGGAACGGATTGTCTCCCGCGACCTTTTCCACGATGTCCATCTGCACTCCGGCATCCTGCATTTTTTTGAGGAGTTTCTTCGTGGAGGCCTGGCCAAAAAAACCCACGACCGATTCTGCTGTCACGGGACCGACCTCACGAATGCCTTCAAGGTCTTCCAGCGTCGCCTTGGAAAGTTTCTCGAGGCTCCCGAATTTGTCGGCCAGGATAAAAGCGGTGTGCACGCCGACATCCAGGATCCCGAGCGCAAAGATCAGGTTCGGCAAAGGCCGCTTTTTGCTTTGTTCGATGCCTTCGATCAGGTTCTTCGCGGACTTTTCCGCCATCCTCTCCAACACTTCGAGCCCCGCTTGTTTGAGATAGTAGATGTCGGCAAGATCTTTCACGAGGCCCTTCTGCACAAGCTGATCAATGGTCGAAATGCCAAGGTTCTCGATATCCATGGCCTCGCGGCCGGCAAAATGTTTGAGCGCGCCTTTAAGCTGGGCCGGGCAAAGCGGATTCAGGCACCGGACCGCCACCTCTTCGCCGTACTTGCCGGCTTTCTCACCGCACACCGGACATTTTTTCGGGAAGACAAACTTGGCGGGGTCGCCCTTGCGCTTGTCCTTATTGACTGAAATGACCTGGGGAATGATCTCCCC
>CAZPCF010000024.1:0-14922 GCA_964585045.1 uncultured bacterium | reverse complement strand
ATCTCCCGCATTCGAAAAATAAAAGAGGCGGCTGTGCTCCAGGAACATGTCGACAATGCTTACAACCTCGATATTCTCGCTGAGGCCCTTCACCCCGGGCCGGAGGCAGCAGACCCCCCGGACATTCAGGCGGATCCGGACCCCTTTTTGGGAAGCGCGATAGAGAGCGTCGATGATTTCCTTATCCACCAGGGAGTTCATCTTCGCCATGATAAGACCGGGACGCTCCGGAGATGTCTGGGCAGACTCCCGGAAGATCAACCGCAAGAACTTCCGCCGCAAACCATACGGCGCTATGTCAATCTTGGAAAAATGACCGGGGCTTGAGAATCCCGTCATCAGATTAAAAAAAGAGCTCACATCCAACGCAAGATCTTCCTGGCTTGTGAACAGATTAAGGTCCGAATAGACCTGTGCCGTTTTTTCGTTATAGTTGCCGGTCCCGAGATGCAGATACCGTTTGATCCCGGCAGCTTCACGGCGAACGACCAGACAGACCTTGGAATGCGTTTTAAGACCGACCACTCCATAAAGGACCGTGGCCCCGGCCCTTTCAAGGCGCCGAGCCTCCTCGATATTCTGTTCTTCGTCGAAACGCGCCTTCAGCTCCACAAGCACCGTGACCTGCTTTCCGTTCTCTGCTGCCCTTTCAAGGGCACTGATGACCGGGGAATGCCGCCCGGTCCTGTAAAGCGTCTGTTTGATGGCCATAACATCAGGATCCCCGGCCGCAGTCGACAGAAAATGGAAGAAAGCCCCGAAAGAATCATAGGGGTAATGCACCAGCACATCCCTTCCCTTGAGCGTCCCCCAAAGATCACGGGCTTCCGTCATCTCGACAACGGGTCTCGGCGTCCATTCGGAACGTTTGAACTTCTCAAACCCCGGCTGGAATGCCAGCTGGGAAATGCTTTTAAGACCAAGCCATCCTTCACTTTTGATGATCTTGTGATCCTCGACATTCATTTTCTTTTTAATCAGATCAGCCATATCGTCGGGGGCATCGATCTCAAGACGCACGATCGGGCTTTCACGCCTCGACCGGAGCGCCTCGCTCATAAGTTCTGCGAGATCTTCGTCCTTCTCCTCATCGATCGTGAATTCCGCGCAACGCGTCACCCTGAGGGACCCTTGGCGCCCGACCGAAAATCCGCGGAAAAGTTCCTGGGCAAAAAGACCGATCACCTCTTCGATCATGATGAATGAATGAACGGATTCGGAAGGAAGCGTGATCATGCGGGGGCAATTTTTCGGGACCTCCACCAAAGCGTAACGCGTGGCTTCGGGCTGGGCGGGTTCCGCCACCTCAAAAATACGGTAAAGCCCCAGGTTCACAAGGTTGGGGAACGGCCGTCCTTCATGGACCGCAAGCGGGGTAAGAAGCGGCAAGAACTCCGTCAGGAAAAGATTTTTAACGTACAGAAGCTGTTTCTCGTTCAGAGCCTGCGGAAGGACCCTCACAATACCGGCGGCTTCTAATTCCGGGATCAGGATCTCTTTGAAATAAAGCTGCTGCTTCCGGATCAACGCGAGCGCCTGCCGGTAGATCTCCGCAAGCCGCGGGTCCGTGTCAGGAACGCCGGCCACGCGGACCATGAAAAATTCGTTGAAATTGGAACTAACGATCCCGATGAATTTCAGACGTTCGAGAACGGGATTCGAGGGGTCCATCGCCTCCGCGAGAACGCGGGCGTTGAACCGGATCCAAGACAATTCCCGGTCGAAATACCGTTCCTGAGAAGTGTTGTCCATAATGTTTTAAACCGAAGGCGCTACGCCTTGCTTTAGTTCGATAGGGGCCCCGAAGACATCCGCGAACATATCCCCCTTCCGCCGTAAACTCTCCCGTTCCAGCGAAATATCCCCGATCTCTTTCGTCACCCAGATCGCATAGGCGTCTTCCAAGCGTTCGAGGGCGAATGAACGGATCTTCTGCTGGTGCGCGGTGTCCAAAGCATCCGCGACCCGCAAAATGGATGCGAGCTTTGAGACGATGGCCCGATCGGATTTTGCGAGCGACATGTAAGGGACATGTGCTTCACGCGGCGGCACACGACGATGATAGCGGACAACATTCGCGATAATGTTTTTATCGGTCTTTCGCAGTCCGAAGATCTCAGCGGCATCCACTAAATAATACGAATGTTTATGATGTCCCGAGGGAGAGATATAGGTTCCGATATCATGGAGGATCCCGGAAACCTCGAGCAGAAGCCGCTCGCGTGGCCCCATACCGTGGTCTCCTGCAAGCAGGTCATAAAGTTTTAATGCGAGGGAGGCCACACAAACCGCATGTCCTTTGTCATACATATATTTCGCCCCAAGGTGATGAGCCGAATTGAGAACCTGCCTCGAGACGTCTGTTCTTTTGTAACCGGAAAAAAGCTGCGCCATTTCAAGCAAAAGACCATCCCGGATGCTTAACTTCGGGATAATGATCTCCTCCGCTTTGGTTTCATTCAGGAAATTCAGATAAAAAAGAAGCGCCGGATACAGGGATTCGGCATGGCCATAATCAAGAGAGTATTGCGCCGCAATCTCTTCCGGTGTCATTTTCCCCACCCGCCCTACAAAATTCACGAATTCCTTTTTTTCAAGGACGGTGAAGCGGTCCGAGGTCTCCGGGAGAAGCTGCTGGGATACGAACCGCACATCTCCGCCGAGGGCAACGAACGTATCGATCTGTTCCATGCGAACTTCACGCGCCACGTTCTCTGCGATATCCCGGATACTTTTCTTCAGAACACGCTGGATGAACCCCGTGTCTCCCTTTCCGGCCAGTCCCTGCTCCGGAAGCCGAACTGAACCTATCGTCAGCGTTCGTGTAACGCTCACCTGCCCTTGGTCCATAAGGATCATTTCTGTGCTTCCGGAACCCACTTCGACGATCAGGCAGTTCTTTTTCCCAAGATCGATTTTCCCCTCAAGAGCGTGCTCGACCGCGATCAATTCAAGACGATTTTCCTCCGGCCCTTCCAGGATCTCGACCTCGATCCCCGCACGCACATAGATCTGGTCGATGAAATTGTCCCGGTTCTGGGCTTCCCGGACCGCGCTCGTGGCGATCGCATGGATTTTTTTGATCCCGTATGTATCGATCACGGATTTGAAACCCCGAAGAATATTCACGCCTTGGCGCATCGTGATGCTGCTTAATCGTCCTGTTTTAAAAACATCTTTTCCAAAACGGACGGGTTTTTGGAGTTGTTCCAGATAACGGATCTCTGTTTTAGGACCCACCTCCGCAATGACCATCCGAATCGCGATGGTCCCAATATCGATGACAGCAACGGTCTGTTTCTGAATCTCAATTTCAGACATCGTTTTTCTCTTCCCCCGCTCGTGAATGCTTCGTAAGATCAAAAACCAGCTTGGCCGCGCCCACAATGACCGCGTCATCTTTCAATGAAGAAGCCACTACCCGAACGTCTCGCATAAGCGGCTTCAAGGTGTAATACTCCATGGTTTTTCGGACCTCCGGAAGGATGATCTTGCTCATGGCCTCCATCATGCCGCCCCCCAGGACTACAAGTTCCGGATTCAAAACGTTCACCACATTCGCCAACGCGATGCCCAACCATTGGGCGCGGCTCCGGATCAAATTTTCGATCGCGGTATCGCCGGCTTTAATCGCTCGGGAAAGGGCACCACTTCTGATCTTTTTGACGTTGTATCCGATCTCTTCAAGGAGATGCGGACACTTTTGTCTCAGCAAGAGGAATCCGGCTTCCGAAGCGATTGCATTCCGGCCGATCAAAGCGCCGACCTTCTGGCGGGAAACTTCAAAATTCGAAAAGGAAGGCATTGATACCAGCATCTGCCCGATTTCTCCGGCTCCTCCGGAAACACCCCGGTAAAGATGCCCGTTCAGGATCAGCGCTCCGCCAACCCCCGTCCCAAGAAAAACCCCTACGACTTGCCGATGTCCGCGCGCGGTTCCGAACTGTTGTTCACCGTAAAGCGCCGCATTGGCGTCATTTTCAAGAAAGACCGGGACCTTTAATTTAGCCTTGAGTTTTTTGACCAACGGATAATCCTTGAAGAAAGAAACATTCGAAGAGAGTTTCACAACCCCTTGATAGATATCGATAAGCCCAGGGCACCCGACGCCGATCATGGAAATGTTGTTCAATCCCATGCTCGTCTCTTCCAGCACCTCTTCGATTCCATCGATGAGACTGTTGAAGAAAAATCTCTCCCCCCGGTTCCCGTCCATCTCGAGCTTGACCCTTTTTCTGATCCGGAATTTCTTATCAAATAGCCCGATCAGAACCTTGGTCCCGCCAAGATCAATCCCCAGAATATATTTCTTCTTTTTCCCAGCCATGAGCGCTCCTTAAAATTGTTTTCATTGTAAGCGGATATATCTAACAAGCCATGTAAATCCTCGGTAAAATCGCAACTCCTCGATGTTAAAAGAGTTATTGTCGATTATAATAATATCATCGAAACAATCGGAGGTGTAGTTTGGATGTTCATGCTGTTCCGGTCCGCCGTTTGACCTTCTGGATGCAACGGGTATTGCGCCTGGCCCAGAAAGCGAGATCCGTTCTTTCCAGCGAAACCGTCCATAAGATTCGAACTTCGGTTAGGAGGTGTTTTTCTTTATTGAGAGTATTAAAAATTGACTGCTCTGAAAAGATCGACAGGATCGCCAGGCCGCTTTTCAAAGAATCCGCCCTTCTCCGAGACCTCCGGGTCATGAGAAATGAAATCGTTCGTCTTCCAATGGACCGGAAAACACGCCGAAAAATTTTATCCCGGCTCTCGAAAAAAGAGAAGCCAGCCCGTGCCATGGCGGCCAAAGCTGTTGGTGATTTTAATGATAGCCAGTGGCAAATCTTAATGCATGCCGTACACGCCTGCAAAATTTCTCCTGCGGAACCAGTTTTTGCAAAACGCCAGGCATTCAAACGTCTCGCGAGGGTTCGCAAGCTTCAAAAAGCCTGTGCCCGCCGGCAAGCTTCATCAAAAGACCTGCATCGATTACGGATCGCGATAAAAAAATTCCGTTATACGGTCGAAAACGTTTTCCCCCACCTCTATGCCAAACGGGGACGAATCCTTAGAAAGATCCAAGATACTCTCGGACGTCACCAAGACCTGGTGTTCCTTGAAAAAGAACTTGATGACATGAATTGTCTCACGCTTCCTCTTCTAAAAACGCTGGAAAGCAAGCGGGGTTCTCTGCGAAAAGTTTTCCTAAAGATGACTCAAGAGCCGAAGGGGATATGGAAACGCTGGCAAAAGGAGCTGGTGCGGATCTGATTTAACGCTTGGCGATCCATTGAAGCTGGCGCGAGGTCATGAGCCATTTCAGCATAGCACAACGGCCGTTACGAACGCCTTCGGTCTCAAGTTTGCATAATCCCGACTTTTTTAGGGCCACGAAGGCCTCGTCCCTGCCGGTAGTCCAATACCCGATCAAGCGACCGAGAAATGGTTCATGACCAACCAAGAGAATGTTTTTAAGACCCTCACGGCCTTTAAGATCCTGAACGAGCTCTGAAAAAAGGCTGCCCGGGGCAAGATGGTTCGAATATTCCAATTTTCCCGAAACCCCCAGTATTTTCGCGACAATTTTGGCGGTTTCACGGGCCCGAACAAAAGGGCTTGAAAGAATGAGATCCGGTCTGACCCCAAGCCGCCTCATCCCTTTCGCTACGGCGCGCGTTTCTTTCACGCCTGCAGGGATAAGCGGCCGGAGAGAATCCTCCGGATAATCCCTTCCTTTTTCAGCCGCACTTCCATGGCGTAAAAAATAAAGATCCATTGTTAAATCCCCTTTAAATAAGTTCCCATGGCAGGCATTCTAGCACAACTGGATAAAATGAGATGCGCCCAGCAAGCTTTGTGGGGACCATGCTTTTCATTGTTTTTACGTATTATTTACTTATCCCTCATCAATCGATGACTCTCCTTTATTAAACTCCTTCAGGTCGGAAGGTAAAGTTTCTTAAACCTTTTTTCATATGCAAACATACAACAGAGTGCTCCGGATTTTTCTCGTTTCTATCTTCCTGGCCGCTGGATTTTTTCTACCGGCCCTTGAAAAGGTTGCGGCTCAAACCACGGAAAATCCTCCGCAAACCATCCCCCTTCCTCAGAACATCTCTTCGATCGCAGGCCCTTTTGATTATTCCCCGGAACGGGGGATCCGGTATTTCCGTGGCCCGGAACTCGAGACAAGCGAAAAAACCGTTTCTCTCCGGATCCCTTCTTTTTGTAACGACGGAAAAATAATCAACCTTCCGTCATCCTTGCGATCTTTCGTTTGGGACACTTTGATCCCCCAGGAATCCACTTATTTCCAGCCGGGGATCGGGGTGGACCCAAAAACGGGTATGCCTTTTGATCACATCCGGATCCGTCTGAAAGAAAATATGCTGGGAGAAGTCGGACATTATACGGCCGCATCGAAACTTTCTCTTTCGATCCCGTTCTTTCTGAAGATAATCCAGCGCGCACCGGCGTTGCGAAAGGTTCCCGTTAGCCCTTCAGAGGCAAAAAAAATCCTTCTCGCAAATCTGAATACACTTCTGACGTATTATCGTAAGTATCCGGAGACGGGAGGATTCCTCTCCTGGGTTGATATCCGCCCTAACGGCAGTATCGCACCGTCCAACGAAAAGATCCCCTCCCTCGACAACGGCCAACTGACATGGTCTCTTGTGGCCGTAGTCGCAGGACTTGAAAATTCCAAGGATCCTCAAGAGCTTGTGATCGCCTCAAAGGCCGTTGAGTTACTAAATCTCCAGGATTATCGTAAATTTTATGACCCGGATAAGGGCCTGCTACACGGGACCATCCAGTGGAATCCTTCCACCCAAACATGGAAGGGAGACTCTTCTTATTATCTTAATGATATGTGCGAAGGCACCCTGGCGGTTCTGTGGGCTGTCCTTAACCGGCAACTCCCCGAAGAGGTCTGGTACCGGCTTCAAATCCCCACGGTCGAATATTTGACCGAAGGCAACGAGAGCATTACAACACTTAAGGGTTTTCGGGCTTCCTTCCACGAGAATTGGGCGCTTGCATTCATCCCTTTGATGGATTCTGCGCTCGCACCGCTTTATTCGAACTATCTTTATGCCCAGGCCGATCACGCAAGACAGAATGGCCTCACCGGATTCGTAAGCACTGCCTACGACCCCCAAGGGGTGTACCGCCAAATGGGGATTCCAGCAATAGCGGCAGAAAAAGTGGACCGCCAGGACGTTTCGGTCTTTTTCGCGACCGTCATGGGAATGATGATCTCCCCGATCGACACCTTACCGTGGCTTTCCAAGATCTCCGGAATGACTGGTTTTATCTCTTCCTATGGAGCTCTGGAATCCGCGGGAAAGGATGGCTATGCAGATATTTTCACCGCTGACGGAAAAGGGATGTCTCTTTTGGCTCTCACAGGCGGAGTAACGGACGAGGTCCGGACCTATCTCCAAACCAGGAGAGTTCCGGGTTCTAAGGTCACATTGTACGAAAAACTTATAGAGCTCCTACATGCAAAATACAAGCAGATGCTCCATGAACGCCACGGGAAACCACTGCTTTTCCCGACCCTTCCCTTTCCACTCCCCGCACCGGGATACCGTGCGATTTCTTCGCAAAAACCTGTGGACGCCGGAGATTTCTTCAGCATCACGAACCATCTTCAAAGCGGTCATCTCCATGGAAAGAACGTTCGTTCCGTTGGTTGTGAAACGCTGGAGCAGGACATTTGCCCGGGAAAACCTTTGGCCTTTGAATACGATATTCCGGCCTATGCTTCCTATTTCGACCAGTGGGCTTTCAGGGGGACCTACCTCGACAAGGCCGTTCGTATTGCGGGCATGCGATATATAACGATCGCTGTCCCGGCTGGATCACGCGCAAATGCCTTTGAACTGGAATTAAAAAGCGACGATATAACCCTGGCAACGATTCCGGTGGACACCCGCCACCCGGGGGTCCTTTCACAGGACGGTACGATGAAGATCTTTGTCGAGCAAATCGACCCCATCCCGGAAGCGGATTACAAAGCCCTGAACTACATTGCGGCGGTGATCCATGACCCTCGTTATCTTCTGAATTCTACATCGAACGGAGGAAGAAGCGGGACCCTGCATATTGAAAAGATCGCTCTTTCAAAAAACTACCCCCTCAAGGGGCATAACCCCGGGGCGGAGCCTCCAGAGAGCGGGGCCGTCGAAGAATTTGAGGCTATCCGTTATTGGCGATTAAGCCATGGGAGTATTCCTTTTTACAAAAACCCGATCACAAATTCTTATCATTTGTCCGGAGGTTCAGGCTGGCGGGGTGGGTACATGCCATACACAAATCTTAACAAATTCAATTATCTTTATATCAAGGCACGGAATACCGGCAGTGAACGCAACCACTTCCATGTTGAACTCAAGCATGAAGATAACCAGTTGCTTGGGGACAAGATCCTGATCGATTTTCCCCTAGATTCTGACTGGCATATTTTTCAAATCCCAATACCCAAAAACGTCACCCGTGCGTTTAACTACCTTGCGATTTCTGACCCTGATAAGGATTTTGAACTGGCCGCCTTGCTCCTGACCCAGCTCCCCCTGGACAGCGCTTCCCTGAAGATCTTGCCCCCACGCAAAAAAGCCTCTTTAAGAAGCAGGTCTATCCGGAAGGGCCCGCCGGAGGGTTCTCTGACCTCGACGCTGTTTGTTTCGACAAATGCATAGTTTTTCGGAGAACACGAAATCCCAGAAGACTTGTTTTACCGAGAGGCAACTTTTTCGCGTTGTGGAAAACCTTTGGCCATTTCGCCGAAAGCGAATCGCCTCACACTCTTGAGGTTTCTGATGATTTCGCTCGTTCTGTTGCCGCAATAGGAGTAGTCTTCGGCACTGCCCACTTCCATTTGTTCAAACACGTTGACAAGCTCATCCAGCAGGGCCTTCTGATGTCTCAGTACGGCAACCATCATCTCACTTTTATTCATTCCGGCCTCCTTCTACTTACGATACGGTCATCGGCATTCTGGACTGGAGGGAGAGCTTGGTGTGGTAATATTCCGGTAAGTTGTTAGTAAGGTTTTGCGCGTCTTTGCGGCATCAAAAAATTGGGGCCAGGGACTGGATCTCTAATACTGTATTGATCTTAAGGGTTCGCCGTATTAAAGCGACACCGTCTGGAACCAAGGAGCCCCTTGGATCATTTTGTCCAAAGCAGAACGCCGGATGTCCTTCAGTTTCTTACTAACCTCATCAGCACAACTCTCACAGTAGGCATAATCCTCGACCGTGAGTGTTTCTTTCACCTCTAATTCGCTGACAAGCTCGTTCAGAAGGTCCTGCTGACGTCTTAATTCCGCAATCAATGTTTTGTTCGTTTCCATGTCTTCACCGCCTTTCCTTAGATCATGACCCATGGGACGACCCGACCAGCCGACTGCCCGAAAATACTTTTACAATTTCCTTGGGCGGCTCCGCAAAGAGCCTGCCTTCACGTAAAACATAGGGCGTTTCGTTCGCTTCTTGGCCAAGAGCGACCCATATCGTATGGACTTCTGTGCGAGCTGATATATTTTTCATTAACATATTTTCGAAATCCGGGAGAGTTTATCTCTCGATTAGACTGCGCTGCTGGTCCTGAGTTTGGCTTGAAATTCCTGCGCGAGTTGCTGGAGCACCAGGCCTATCAGGGAGACCGCATCCTGAGCATTCCGGCCCTTTCCGTAACGGAAAAGTTCAGGACTGCGTAAAAGAAGCTGTAATGAATAGAAAATCAGCTCCGGATCAAGATGAAGAGTTTCATCGTCATAATAATAGCGGTGACCGACATAATCGGCTTCGACCTTTTGGCTTTCGGCGCGACCGCTTGTGATGAGGGCGATGTCATCCGCCTTCCCGTGATTGCGAAAGCGGGCCAGAACAGCATTAAGCCGCGGGGAAGGGGTGAGAAACGCATCGCCTGATTGAAGCGCCCGTTTAACAAAAGTGCTCACACCGTCCGGAGCATAAACCAGAAGGACGCCATTCTCCTGATTACGCCGTAATTGTTCCTTCGACGCATGATCGTAAAGTGTCTGGTGACGACGGTCGAACAGGACCACAACGGGGGCCGGGGAATTCGTAAGTTTTTTAAAATATTCTGCAGGAACTGTCCCGGCATCCAAAAAAACAATTTGGTCATCGGCGAAGGCTTGGTTTTGCTCCTGACGGAGCAATGATTCCAACCTCGCCTTCAACGTTTCCACTGGAACATCATGCGCTCCGGCCAGCGCTGCAAGCGCAGGTGCGACACGGTCTGAAACCGCGCCTTGATCCTCCAAAGAAGCCTCGAGCCTTGGCATAAGTCCCGCATCATGGGTCGCAAGGATCTTCTCTGCAACAACGATGGCCGCCAGAATGCGCATCTCGGCTCTCACCTGGAACTTAGGAATTTCAACGTCCTTTTCTTTCAATAGCTCCGGGGAACCGACTTTCCCTGTGAACGGTAAAGGAATCGCTGAGGGAGGCATCTCGTTCCTAATCTCCGATCTTGAAGCGGGCAGTTGATCGGCTACGGAACGTTGCTCCGGCCGGCCCACCGGTCCGTTCCCCGACTCCGAAAAAATACGCTCAATCCCCACTGCCTCTGTTAACTTAAGAGTACGCGCAGTAAAACGCCAGGGAGTGTCCTTCAGCGCCGCCGCGGTCTCTTCCCGGTTCAAGCCAACAAGCTCAACGGCATTGTCTCCCGGAAGGAGCTCCTCCCACTTGGGCGTACCGTTTAACCGTACCTGGAATATCGTGGTGCTTTTTTTCCGGAATGAAAGACCCTGCCTTCCCTCATGCGCAAGTTCCAAGGGAATTTCAGACCCCACCGGGTGGAAAAGCACCCCCGGAGAAACTGTCTTTCTTCCCCCGAGAAGTTCCTCGCCGAATTCGCGCCTGAGCGCAGCTTCCGGAGAGGTGTCCTCCTCTTCCATATGCCCCGCAACAGACACATCCAAAAGCCCCGGCCCGTTCGGGATCTGAAAATCCCTCCTCTGGAAAATAAGAACTTTTTCTCCATTCCTTTCCTTGGTCACAAAACCCGCCACCTCCAAGGAGCGCAGCCCTCTCCAATATCCGGATTTTTTCCCGTCATAATGCGTCTTGCCGTTGTCATCCCGGAAAATAAGTCTTGGCTCGGCTTTCGCCGATTCATCCTGCTGGAGTTGTTCATTGATCCCAAGATCCACAAGTTCCGGAAAATCCGTTTGTATTCTTTTGAGGGCTCGCGCAAATTGTAAGCGGTCTTGTCCTGAGACATAAACAGTCTCCGAAACAGGCGGAATGAACGCTTCGGCTTGGAGGTTTCTCCGGTTCCCATTCCCCCCATTCCACAAGAAGCGACTTGCCGTCGTGTAAAGCTTGTCGTAGGGACTGACCACCGAGTCATCGGAAAGTCTGACCGTGCGATCAACAAGCGCGTTGGGATTAGGTGGCACCACGCCGTTTCCGGCGATCTGGTGCGAAAGTTCCGCGACCGGCCTTACGAGATCTTCCAAAAGACCGATCCGAAAAGGCCCGAAACGGCCGGTGAGATTTCGGATGCTATCACCCGTCCTGGCCAAAAGTTCTTGAATGATTTCATTGTCTTCGGGCGTTTCCGCCACGATCGAAATAGGCCCTGTCGGTACTGGGATCTGCGGCAAAGCAGCATTGCCAAGATCGACGCGCCCGGAACCTAAATGCAGAGGACCCGCCGCCATCACTTGCCTTAATTGCTGGGGGTCATAAAAGACATGTTCGATTTCCAAACGGCTGGTTCCATTACGCCCCAAAATGGCCGGGAGCCGCTCTCTCTCGATCTCATTGAGGCTGGCATGGCGGGATTGAACCACGAAATGCCCGCCATTCTTGGTGATCCCGACAGAACTGCTGATAAGATTTCCGCCGGGGAACGCGACCTCGCCAAAACGGACACCCGCAGCCCTAAGATCTCCGATCATCCGGGCCGCTTCCCCAAGATTGATCTTAAAAACCGAAAGCGCCGTCTGGAAATCAATGCCCGCCTGCGGATACCAGTAGATCTTGAACTTTTTCTGACTTGTCTTTGCAATATTTCTTGCCGCATAAAAAAGCCCGGCATCTCCGGGAAATTCCCCATCGGATTCCGCGACTGTGATAGCCCATCGGCTTAAGATGACATCATTTTGAATGAATTTTTCTAACACAGTCTGATTCTCGCCATATTGAGGGGGAACAAGCGCCACCACTTCGAGATCACTATCTTGAGCGCCCTCGTGCAATGCATTTAAAACTTTTGCCATCGCGATCTGCTCGCTGCCCTGCCGGGGCATCGCAGCAGACGCGGCACTTCGTACGATCGGTTGTGGCTTGGGTAATTCTGGAAGCGAACGCTCCCGTCGCTGATTCTGCCGACGGATCCTTTCCAGTTCATGTCGCCAGTTGTTGTAATAACGACCGCTGAAATTCATAACAATGGGCACGATATGGAATCCGATCGCGACAAAAGGAAGGATGATTTTTCCAAAACTCATCAACAAGGTCGCGCTTAACCAGTGAAGCCCCAAGTAGGTCAAGATCACATTTGGAAGGAATAACAACGATATGCCCAACATCGTCAGAAAACGCCTCCAGAACCGGGCATGATTCATGGCGCTCTTAGAACCTACCTGCTGGTCCAAAGTAACTTGGCCGTTCAAGGCGTCTTTAATCCCTTTCTTAGCATTCTCAAGATCCTTCTGGGTCTCTTCTGATGTCTTCAATCCAAGCCTCTCCATTTTCCTGCTAAGAAAGCGATAACTCCGGAGGGTATCAATCTGATGAATATTCACGACTGGACTTACCCAAAGCCAGAGACGGACAATGGGATAAAGGAATCTCACCAAACGGTTATGCAAAATCCTCCATCGGTTGATAAAAGAGACCCCTCTAAGCCCTCTTACGATCTTCGGCGGATAAAGATCCATCACCTGTGACATTCCCACAAGGTGATGCGCGAGGTTGTAGCTTTCGTTAAAAATATCTCCGTAATCGGTGATCTGCTGTTGAAAGCGGTGGTATTCACGAATCTCCATCGGTGTTTTTCCATCTCTTTCCCTTGCTTGTTCAGCGATCCGGCGAGCTGCAAGAATACAAAGGACTGTCAGGATCCCGTAGATGACCGTAAGGTCATCACCGATCCCGTCCTTCCACATCCCAAGGTCCTGGAATTTGATCCTGGAAAAAGCCAGATGCTTGTTGCCAACCAGTTCCTGGGCCTTGATGATGATCGTCGTGAGCTTTTCGTGATCAAGTTCTCCCTCTTCTGAAAGCATTCTGGCCCATTCATTGATCGGACCGATCACGTCCTCAAGAAGCTCCTTGTCCTGTTTCTGGCCTTTTTGATCGAGGCGGATCTGGACCTCTCTTGTGATGATCATCAAATCACGCAACCTTGCGCCGGAGTTCATCCACCGCAGTTTTTGTTTGATAGCCCGCACGAATTTACCTAAAAACCACAATGAAGTGATCGTCCCAATGGCAAGAAAGATCCCCGGCCGGATCATGGTCCCAAAAGAAGCCATCCCTTTGGCGCTTCCAAAGAAAAATTGCCAGCTCGAAAGGATCTGGCGGAAACTCCCCTCGCCGGCAAGAACTGAGCGAACGCTGCCGGAAAGTTGCTGGTCGGGATGACGGAGCAATTGATAGAACACGGCGGGAGGAAGATCGCTTCCGTAATGCAAGGGCAATGCCGCAAGCCCCGTTGCTGGGGCAGGCGTTTTTTCCTTTTCCGAAGAGGGAACCCCGGTCCAGACTTCGACGGGCATATTGTCACTCAGCTGCCCAGCAGGATCCGCAACCTGGACCACAATGGCATCCCTGTCAGAAAGCCAAAGACCGTTCTCATCGGCAAGCGGCAACACTTTGAAGACCGTTCCTTCTAGAACATCGCCCAGCGGCGTTCTAACCCGGACCCTTTCCCCTTCATGGACGCTTCCTTTTGGAACATCGATCAGGTGATCGCTATCAGCCAGGTCCGTGCTGCCGAGAAAAGCAAGTGCATTCAGAATGTGGATCCCCGTTGGCTTTCCCGGAATCACGGTCTGCCCTTCAACGGGAAGAAGTCCTTCAACGCGACCGTCAACCGGTGCCCTTACAACGATCTTCGGATCCACTCCTTTAAGACTGGCAATGCGAAGAGCGGCTTCGGCGTTAAGCTCGCGCAGTTGTTCCGGGGATACAGCAGCAAAGTCCTGGTTCGCAGTGCTTAGTTCGTCGACCAGCTTCCTTAGTTCTTTGGCCGCATTCAGCTGGTCCTGATAATATTCGGAAGTATCAATGATCCCGATCGGTGCCCCCGAGGAAACAATCGTACCTTCCGGGACGAGTGCATGAAAAACACCCCCGGGAATGCCGGGCGCAACCGGAACTGTAACGGGGGCAAGCTCCCGATGAGGCATCATCACACGGAAAGGTTTACCTTTGCCAAGCGATGGATCGTTCGCGTTCTGTCCATGCCGTCGATCAAGCCTAAGCTTATAGGAAGTTTGAGGATCATGCCCCGCTCCGGAGGAAGAAACAAAATCGATCTTCAGAAGGAATTGCCTGCTCACGGGGTCAAAATCGCTGAGACCATAGCGGAAGACCCGGACGGTTTCTCCGTTGATCTGAAGCTCTGCATCATCGAAATCCGCATACTCGAGGGGAAGCCGGAGAGCGATCTGCCCCGCATCAAGCTCAACTCCTTGCACCACAACCTCTCCCTGATTTACCTGTCCTCTCGTGAGCTTTACGACCTTAAGGGGATGGGATGCTCTAAGCGTCCGGAGTTCTTCCTGATAATTCCGTTCCCGAAGTTCACGGGTTAAAGATTCTTTTTTGAATTGGAGCTGTGTGTATTCTTGCGCACTTAAAGACCCGTCCGATAACTGAGCATTAATGAGTGCGATCTCGGCTGTCAAGGCACGGATACGGCTCACGTTTTCCG
>CAZPCF010000023.1:0-14933 GCA_964585045.1 uncultured bacterium | reverse complement strand
GTAGGGTTTGCTGTGGGTGAGCCCGAGCTCGTTCATGGCGAACAAGATGCGCCGGTGCACGGGCTTCAACCCGTCGCGGACATCCGGAAGCGCGCGCCCGACAATGACCGACATCGCGTAGTCGATGTAGGAATCCTTCATCTCCTCTTCGATCGGCCGGAGGATGATCTTTTCGTTCATTGCGTATAAATTTTTCTCGTCTGCCATGATCACTTTCCTTTAATGAGCGCACAACTTATGGAGCAAAGCGAACATAAGCTGTCTGCGCGAATTAACCCCGCACCCAGTCAAGAACGGGGAGTCTCTAAAAATGCTTGGCTTCTTAATTAATGTTGCTTTCTTTTACCCCTCCCTCTCCCTCTGGGTGCGGGGTAAGTCCCGGCAAAATCGCTTAGTTCGTTTTTACTCCCTAAGCAAAGCCGTCGCTTAAACGTCTAAATTCCTAACGGCTTTTGCGTGCCGCTCAATGAACGCCCTCCGGGGCTCCACGGCATCGCCCATAAGCACCGTGAAGATCTCGTCCGCTTCGACGGCATCATCCAACGTAACTTTGAGGACGGTCCGCGTTTCGGGGTTCATCGTGGTCTCCCAGAGCTGCTCCGGGTTCATTTCTCCGAGGCCTTTGTAGCGCTGGAGCAGCATTCCGTCCTTGCCATGCGCTTTGATGTGTGCCAAAACATCGCGAAGGGCTTTCTTTTCGAGCTTCTGTTTTTCAAAAGAAAGCTCGAAGCGCACTTCCTCTCCGGTTTCAAAGTCCGCGAAGTCCAGGTCATATTTCTCGAGCCGTTTTTTCGCCTTCTCGAACTCTTTGGCCTCAAAGATCTCTATAAGGTCGTGCATGGGCGGCAGCTCTTCCTCTTCTTCCGGCGGCTCCTCCGCTTTTCCTTTTTTGTTCTTGGCGCCCTTCTTTTCCTCTTTTTTGTTCCCGCCTTTTGCTTTCGCCTCCGCCCGTTCCGCTTTTTCCTCTTCTTTTTTCTCGAGGGCCCTTTTCTTTTCGAGTTCTTTAATGTGCTCCTCGACCTCCTTTTCGGAGTAAAGAAAAGTTTCCTCGTTCTTGGTGAGAAGCCGCACGAGGTAGAGGGGGAAACCTTTTTTCTTGTCCTGGGCCTCCATGAACCGGTGCCATAAAATGCCTTTTCGCGCCAGCGACCGTTCCAGATCTTCCATGGCCTGCACGAGGTCCATCAGTTCCCGGAGCTCTTTGCCTTCGATCTTTCCCCTGGAGCCGTTCTTTTTGAGCGATACCCCCTGCAACCCGAAATCCAGCAGCATGCTGTTCATCTGCTCTTCGGTCTGGACATATTGCTCTTCTTTGCCGCGTTTCATTTTAAAAAGCGGCGGCTGGGCAATGTAGATGTGCCCGTTCTCAAGGAGTTTTTTCATCTTCCGGTAGAAAAAGGTCAGAAGCAGGGTGCGGATGTGGCTTCCGTCCACGTCGGCGTCGCACATCAGGATGATCTTGAAATAGCGAAGTTTTTCAATGTTGAATTCTTCTTCGATCCCGGTCCCGAGGGCCGTGATAATGGTCCGGATCTCCTCGTTGGAAAGGACCTTGTCGATACGCGCTTTCTCAACGTTGATGATCTTGCCCCGGAGCGGCAGGATGGCCTGAAATCTCCGGTCGCGTCCCTGTTTGGCCGAGCCTCCGGCCGAATCCCCCTCGACAAGATAAACTTCCGTGTTCTGCGGGTCTTCGTCCGAGCAGTCCGCGAGCTTGCCCGGCAACGATGCGGACTCGAGCGCCCCTTTGCGTCTTGTGAGTTCCCGCGCTTTTCTCGCGGCTTCGCGGGCGCGATAAGCCAACGCCGCCTTTTCCACGATCTTATTGGCAATGGGCGGGTTTTCTTCGAAGAAAGCGCTCAGGCCTTCATAGATCACGGAATAAACGATCCCCTCGACTTCGCCGTTCCCAAGCTTGGTCTTGGTTTGGCCTTCAAATTGCGGGCGCGGGACTTTTACGCTGATCACGGCCGCGAGCCCTTCGTTCAGGTCCGTGCCGCTCAAACCGCTTTCGATGTCTTTCAAGAGGTTTTTGTTCTTGGCGTACTGGTTGGTGGCCCGCGTCATGGCGGTTTTGAACCCGCTCATGTGCGTTCCCCCTTCGACCGTGTTGATATTGTTCGCGAATGAAAAGACGTCTTCGCCGTAGCTGTCGTTATACTGAAAGGCCGCCTCAACTTCGACATCGTCCTTTGTGTTGTCCACATAAAAGATCTTTTTGTGGAGGGGGTTCTTGCTGCGATTGAGGTATTGAATGAACTCCGCGATGCCGCCCTTATAAAGGAAAATGTGTTCCTTGATCTCTTTTTTGACGCGCTCGTCGCGGATCGTGATGCGGACGCCTTTGTTCAGATACGCCAGCTCGCGTAGCCGGTTGGAAAGAACATCGAAGCTGAAATCCGTTTTCCCGAAGATCTCCTTGTCTGCCAGAAAGGAAACGGTGGTGCCTCTCTCCTTGGTCTTTCCTTTCTCTGTAACCTTGGTAACGGGACGGCCCTTCTCGTACTTTTGATGCCAGATCTTGCCGTCGCGCCGGACCTCCACTTCGCACCACGCTGAAAGAGCGTTCGTGACCGAGACGCCGACGCCGTGAAGGCCCCCCGAGACGCGGTAGGCCTTGTTGTCGAATTTTCCTCCCGCGTGAAGCGTGGTCATGACAACTTCGAGAGCGGATTTTTTCTGGGTCTTGTGCAGATCTACCGGAATGCCTCGCCCGTCGTCGGAGACCGTCACGCTCCCGTCGTGTTCGATCACAACATCTACGCGGGTTGCGTGCCCCGCGAGCGCTTCGTCGATGGAGTTGTCGACCACCTCATAAACAAGGTGGTGAAGCCCCCGCGGCGTTGTGTCCCCGATATACATGGCAGGGCGTTTGCGGACCGCATCCACCCCCTCGAGAACTTGGATCTTGGTCGCATCGTATTTCGAGGAGGTTTCTTCCTTTTTCACCTTCTTTTCTTTTTCTGCCATGACCTTCCTTTTGTGGATCTTTTTATTTCCCGACCAGAACCCGGACTTCCTTGATCGCTTCTTCCCCCAGAACCGCTTGTGCCCGCTTTAGGAGCGACTGCCGGTATCTTTGGCTGATCTCGAACGCGAGAACGGAGTCTTTTACGTGAACGTAAAGGATCCCCTTGGAAGAAAGCTGTGGTCTGGTCTGTTTTGTAAGTTTTTCCCCGGCAATGCTTGCCCAGGAATCAATAAGCAAACTCCGTTTTTGTTTCTCAGGATCTTCAAACCCCTTGATGACCTTCGGCAGGATCGATCGAATATCATCCATGAAGAACCGTTCTGGCGATGCGTTGCTCTGGCCTTTAGGGCTCGCAGCGTCGCGCCGTTCACACATAAAAATAATTTTTATACGTTATTATTATCGTCCTTTTTCCCGGCTAGTTAAGTTGCATTGGCATGATCACGTAAAGATATCCTTCGCGTCCCTTGATCAGGCCGGGCTTGTCGGGACTTGTTAAAGAAATACTGATATTCTCGTCGGAAAGATTTTTCAAGACATCTAAAAAATATCCCGGATTGAACCCTATCGTTATTTCCTCTCCCTTAAAATCCGCCGAAAGCTCTTCTTTAGCCTCTCCCATGTTGGGCGTTTTTGCGGAAACAATGATCTTGTTTTTTATAAAATCAAATTTAAGCGCGGGGGCCTCGGGAGAGGTTAAAAGTGAGGCGCGGCGGACCGCTTGAAGAAATTCTTCCCGGTTTGCCTGGACCTGTGTTTTTTCCTCTTTGGGGATCACCTGGTCATAGTTAGGAAAATTCCCTTCAATGAGGCTGGAGGTGAGATAGGTGTCTTCGAAATAAAAAATAACCTTACTTTGCGTGTGGATGATCTTCACCATTCCTTCCCACCCTAAAAGCTTTAAAAGTTCATGGACCGTTTTTGAGGGAATGATCATCTCTGTGGTTTTGCTGTTTTTTTGTTTTATTTCCTTCTTATAAAACGCAAGTCTTCTTCCGTCTGTAGCTACAAACCGGATCTGGTTCCCCTGTATAGCGAGAAGGACCCCGTTTAAAACATATCTTGTTTCATCATGGGAGATCGCAAAAGAGGTTAACGAAAGGCTTTCTTTAATGACCGCTTGCTCTAACTCTATTGCTTCCTCTAGAGAGAATTCCGGTAGTTTTGGATATTCCTCCTTATCCAACCCCATGATCTTAAAATTGGATTTTCCTGCTTTAATACTAACGGTGTTGCTTTTAGTGACCGTGATATCAACATTGCCTTCAGGGAGCTCTTTAATAATATCAAAAAATTTCCTCGCGGGCACGGTGATACTTCCCCCTTGCAGGACTTCCACGGGAAGTAGTGTGGAGATTCCTACTTCCATATCGGTAGCGACGATTTTAAGCTTCCCGTCCTTTTGTGTTTCTAATAAGAGATTATTTAATATGGGGAGAGTGCTTGGTTTTGATGCGGCAATATTTACCCCTAAGGTGATCTTTTTTAATAATTCATTCTTTTGAACTTTTATTTCCATACAAACTCCTTCTTCTTTTATTCTATATTTAAAAATAGAAGCCTTAGTAATAACCGCTGTGGATTTGTGGATATCCTACACAAACATTTAGAAAAGAACGAGATATAAAAAAGTTTTTTTGTGGAAAACAACCCTACTTTTTCAACAACCCCGTCAGTTTATCCAGCAAGCTCCGCACAGCAACATCCCGGTCTCTTTCTCCCGCGATCTTATTACAAGAATGAAGCACGGTGGTATGGTCCTTCCCCCCAAAGTAAGCCCCGATCTCAGGAAAAGAATGAGTGGTAAGTTCACGGACAAGATACATAGCGATTTGCCGGGGGCGGACAATGGAAACGGTCCGTTTTTTAGCCCGGAGGTCCGAAACCTTTACATTAAAGTAATCCGCCACGACCTTTTGAATGCCCTCAATGGTGAATTTTTGGGCCTCTTCTTTAAAAGAGTCTTTCAATATCTCTTGAGCGAGAGGAACGTCCACCTTGGAATTCGTGAGGGTGCAATAAGCCACCACGCGGATAAGGGCCCCCTCAAGCTCGCGGATGTTCGACTTTATTTTCCCCGCAATAAAATAAGACACATCGTCAGGCACCACAACGGTTTCCCGCTCCATCTTCTTTTTTAAAATGGCCACGCGCGTTTCAAAATCCGGCGGCTGAATGTCCGTGACAAGGCCCCAGCCAAAACGAGAAACAAGCCGTTCTTCCAACCCCGGGATCTCTCGAGGAGGACGGTCGCTTGTGACCACGATCTGCTTGTGGGCATCGTAAAGGGCATTGAACGTATTGAAGAACTCTTCCTGGGTCGAATCTTTCTCTGCGATGAAATGAACATCATCGATCAACAAAAGATCGAGAGAGCGATACTTTGCCCGGAACTGGGGCGTTGATTTTGTTTGGATGGCCGAGATCAACTGATTAGTGAACTTCTCGCTGGACAGGTACAGGATCTTGAACTCCGGGTGGCGCCTTTTCATCTCATGAGCGATGGACTGGAGGAGGTGGGTTTTCCCGAGGCCTGTCGGGCCGTAGATGAAGAGAGGGTTGTACTGCTTGGCGGGAGATTCGCTGACCGCAACCGACGCCGCGTGGGCAAAACGGTTCCCGGGGCCGATAACAAAATCATCAAAAGTGTATTTTTGATTCAACCCCGCGAGCGTCTCGTCCCTTTCCTTCGTAGGGGAGGAGCTGGGAAGCGACGGAACAGCCTTCGGCGGCTCAACCACTTGGTAGGCGACCCTCAAGGGATACCCGACGATCTCTTCGGCGGAAGAAAGAATAAGGTTCTGGTAATGGTCCTCAAGCCATTTTCCATAATACTGGTCGGGGACGCTCAAGGTCAGAGAGTCTGCAGAAACCTCCAAGAGAGAGATCGGCTCGAACCAGGTTTTAAAAGACCGCTCACTCAATTCCCGGGAAAGAACGGAACAGATCTTTTTCCAAAGGTCCGCCGGCGAGGCGCTGAGAGGGGAAGAAAAAGGCTGGTTCACGGCCGGAGGGGTCCTTTTAAGTTATAAACAGGTTATTAATAAGAAAAACTTTATTATTTTGAATAATGTATTCTATGGCAACAAAATTATTAAAAATTAATAAATAGCTTATGAACATGTTTTCCACAGCCAAAAAAAGAGCAAAATAAACGTCCGCTCCCGGAAAAGAGAGCGAACGTAACGCATAAGAGAGGTCATTGTACAACAAAAAAACATTTTGTCCACAAACATTCGGGAAAAATTAAAAAAATAACATTCTGGGAAAGAAAGAAAAAAGACCTTTTGTCCGGGCAAAACAAAACGCTGGATATTGTAAACGAACTTCACTATAATCCACGCTTCATGAACCCCGTTAGATCTTTTCCCCTCTCGGGCGAAGAAGATTTTTGGGGGCGAGAAGATATGATTCCCGGGCGTTTTTCCCAAAAAAAGCAAACCCAACTGGAGATTTAACGGGGTGAAAAGAACATACCAGCCTTCCAAAAGAAAACGTCGTAACAAGCACGGCTTTCTTGCCCGCACGCGGACTGCCGGAGGACGGAAAGTCCTCGCGCGCCGCCGTAAAAAGGGCCGGAAAAAGCTGACCCAAGTATAAGCGTTGGAGCCCAAAAAGCGGCTTGGCACGGATCAGCGGATCCGCCGGCAAACGACTTTCAAAAACCTCGTCGAGAAAGGACAATTCGCTCGGGGAGAGTTTTTTTATTTGTGGGCCGGAAAGAGGCACGACCAAGGGCGGGCGGCCCTGAACAAAAAGCCCATGATCGGGATCGTGGTAAGCCGCAAAACGGATCCGACCGCGGTTGGGCGGAACGCTTGGAAACGCCGCGTCCGGGAGATCTTTCGGGAGAATCAAGTGCGCCTTCACCCGGAAACGCTTTGTTTGGTGAAAGTTCGCCACACACAAAAGAAGCCCTCTTTTTCAGCCGCGGAAGAGGACCTTATCAAGCTTTTCAAAAAAGCAGGAGCCTGGGCGTGAAACATTTCCTGATCCTTGTGATCCGTTTTTATCGCGCCTGCGTTGCGCCTTTTTTTGGCCCCTGTTGCCGCTTCACGCCGAGCTGCTCCCTTTATGCGGAAGAAGCCTTGAGAAAAAAAGGAGCTCTTTCCGGAGCCCGGCTCGCGCTCCAAAGGCTTTGCAAGTGCCACCCCTTTCACCCCGGCGGGTTCGACCCCGTTCAATAAGGAAACAATATGGATAAAAACACCGTTAAAGCGATCGTCCTTGCCATGATGGTCATGCTGCTCTATCCCATGCTGGTCAAAAAATTCTATCCGGCTGCGCATCAAAAACAACCCGCCAAAACAACCGTCTCCCAGAACCCGCCGCTTTCTGTAAGAGAGGAAACGACCCCAGCCGTTCCCGAAGGAACGGCGCTGGGAAAAGCAGCGGCCCCGGCAGTCACTCTTTTCGAGAACTCTTTCTATAAAGCGGAATTTTCTACCCTGGGCGGCACGGTCGCGGCGCTTTCTTTTCTGGGAGAGCCGGGGCGGCAGGCCTTCACCAAAACAAACTTTTTTTCGGGAAACCCGCGGGAATCCGGCATTTTTGGCGTGAACGTCCTGCATGAAAAAGCAGACCTCGCGGAAACGATCTTTAAAATGACCCGCAAGGGCGAAAGCGTGGAGTTTTCCTACAAGATGCCCGGAGAATACGAGCTTTCCAAGACCTATGTGTTCCGGGAGAACAGGCCCGCGATCGACCTCATCGTGCGGATCAAGAATCTTTCTGCGCGGGAAAAGCATTTTCCGGTCACCTTGAACTATGGGATGAGCTATGAGGAGGGTTATCAGAAAGATTACGGCTATTACGACGCGGCGGTCTACACCGGCAAGGTCCAAACCAAAGATCTTTCGGGGATCAAGAAAAAAGGTTTTTCTTTTCCTGACCCGACCGCATGGGCGGGGTTCATTAAAAAATACTTCGCTTTGCTTGTGAAGCCGGACGGCAAGATCGTTGCGGGAAGCGCGAAGGTCGACAAGAACAACCTTTGGGCGCAAATGACACTAGAACCCTTGACGGTGCCTGCGGGCGGCGAAGGAGAACGGAACTTTTTGATCTATGCCGGGCCGCAGCGCTATGAGCTGCTCAAAAGCTTCGGGGCAGGGTTCGAAGAAGTTTTTTCCAGGGGCTTCTTTGGTCTTTTTAAGACGGGGATCCTCGCGGTCCTGAAATTCCTGGACCAATACACCCATAATTATGGTTGGGCGCTTGTGATCCTGACCCTTCTTATCAAGCTGGTTTTTGCGCCGCTCACGCATCTGAGCTACGCCAGCATGAAAAAAATGCAGCTCTTAGCGCCGAAGATGAAAGCGATCCAGGAGCACAACAAGAAAGATCCGGCGAAGTCCCAGAAGGCGCTCATGGAGCTTTACCGGCGCAACAAAGTAAATCCGATGATGGGCTGTCTTCCCATGCTGATCCAGATCCCGGTTTTTATAGCCATGTTTAAACTTTTGCCCGAAGCGATCGAGCTTCACGGAGCTCCGTTCATCTGGTGGATCAAAGACCTTTCCGCGCCGGACCATTTCATGGCGCTTCCCTTTACAGTCCCCTTTTTAGGATGGAACTCGCTCAACATTTTGCCGATCGCGATGGCAATATCCCAGGTCTGGTATCAGAAGCTCATGCCGGCGCAGCCCGGCTCAAGCCCGGAACAACAGACCATTATGAACATCATGCCCATCTTTTTCGGGTTCATTTGCTACAACATGCCCTCAGGGCTCACGCTTTATTGGACCCTGCAGAACGTTTTTTCGATCATCCAGCAGACCTTCATCAACCGGATCGTGATCGTTCTGCACCACGAAGATCAGTAAAATCTGTACGGCGTACGGAGCTTCGCGTACGGAGAAGAAAAAAATTCGCCGTACTCCTTACGCCGTACGCCGCGCAAAAAAATGAATACCACACAGAAATTTGCCGCCATCATTGTCGGCGCCGGCCATGCCGGCGTTGAAGCCTCCCTAGCCATCGCACGATGCGGGTTCCCTGTCCTTGTGATCACCATGGACACGGACGCCATCGCGCGCATGTCCTGCAACCCCGCGATCGGCGGGCTCGCCAAAGGCCACATGGTCCGCGAGATCGATGCGCTCGGCGGCGAAATGGGCCTCGCGACGGATGCTACGGGGATCCAGTTCCGCATGCTTAACAGGTCCAAGGGACCGGCCGTGTGGGCGCCGCGCGCGCAGGCGGATAAGCGCCAATATGAACTTTATATGAAACGCGCTCTCGAGGCGGAGAAAAACCTTACGCTCCGGCAAGGACAAGTCACAGAGCTTCTTGTTAAAGAGGGTGCCTGCCGTGGCGTTCGCACAAAAGAAGGCGAAACTTTTTTAGGCGAGCATGTGATCTTGACCACCGGCACTTTTCTGCAGGGGCTGATCCATGTGGGAGAAGAACATTTCCCCGGGGGGCGGAGAGATGAGCCTCCTGCTGTCGGCCTTTCGGACTCGATCCGAAGCCATGGGATCGAGCTCGTCCGTTTTAAAACGGGAACGCCTCCCCGCCTCCATCAAAAAAGCATCCGCTGGGAGCTTTTGGAAGAACAACGGGGCGATGAGCCCCCCCACCCTTTTTCCTTCCGGACAAAGAAGCTTATCGTCGAGCAGCTTCCTTGCCACTTAACCCACACCAACGAAAAAGTTCATGAGATCATCCGTAAAAATTTGAACCGCTCCCCTCTTTATGCCGGGCGCATCGTCGGGATCGGGCCGAGGTACTGCCCGTCCGTCGAAGATAAAGTGGTGAAGTTTCCGGATAAAAAAAGCCATCAGATCTATCTAGAGCCCGAAGGCCGCGACACGCCCGAGATCTATATGAACGGGTTCCCCACTTCGCTTCCCAAGGATGTCCAGGAGGCAGCCCTGCGGCAGATCAAGGGGCTGGAGGAGGCGGAGATCCTGAAGTTCGGCTACGCGATCGAATACGACGCAGCGCCACCCACCCAGCTGAAACATTCGCTGGAGACCAAAAAAATACGGAACTTATTTTTTGCGGGCCAGATCAACTGCACCTCCGGATATGAAGAGGCCGCAGGCCAGGGGCTGATGGCGGGGCTCAATGTGATCCGCAAACTTTGCGGCGGAAGTGAATTCATTCTCGATCGGACCGAGGCGTATATCGCGGTGATGATCGACGACCTTGTGACCTGCGGCACGAACGAGCCCTACCGGATGTTCACGTCACGCGCGGAATTCCGGTTGTTGCTCCGTCAAGATAATGCGGATGACAGGCTCATGTTTTACGGATATCAGTTCGGTCTCATCCCCGACAAAACATTCGCGGAATTCAATGAACGCATGGATCGGATGATGAGCGATATCCGCGAGCTCAAGACAAAAAAAACTGGAAACGACACGCTGTATCAATATTTAAAGCGGCCCGAGATGAGCTATAAACAGCTCATTTCAAAGGGGTTACACTCTTGCAGATTGTCTGATGATGAGATCCACTGCGTTGAGACAGAAATAAAATACGAAGGATATATTGCCCAGCAACGGCGCGAGGTCCAAAAATTTTCAAAACTCGAAAAAAGAAAAATTCCCGCAGATCTGAATTATGATGAAGCTCCCGGGATCGGCCGTGAGGCAAAAGAAAAACTAAAAAAAATTCAACCCGAGTCGATCGGGCACGCAGCGCGAATTCCCGGCATCTCCTCCTGCGACCTTTCCATCCTCGCTGTTTTTATCGAGAAGAAAAGCAAAGACGCCGCGAAGAAGCAGGCAGAAGGCTTTTAAGAACGAACAACGAAGAGCCCAGCAAAACCCTCCGGAAAAACACGCCAGATCTCGAGGCTGATAACGCAGAGCCGAAGAAACGACAAGGCTCCAAGTTGCATCCTAGACAAACAAGCATGAAAAACATCATGTAAACGCTAGAGTTGTGTCTTTTTATGATAAAGCGCGAGGATTGTTTCACGTGGAACAAGCTTTGGAATAAACGCAAAAGGTTTGTGATTTATGTCAAAAACAGCCAACTCGAAAAGACAGAACTTTGATCGAAAGAAATTTTCTCGAAAAGGCGAAATATAATTTTGGGACGCCTTTTTTGGACAAAAATGGATCGAGCGATTCCTCCACGGATTTGTCTGCGTGTTTTCCGGAACAAACAGCCCATAAATTTGGCTTGTCGATGGACTAATTTTGTGTAAACTATCTCAATGTGAGGCCGATATACTGCAAGAGATAAGGATGTCTTGAGTTAAACGAGTATCAGAAAAAAGAACGTTTCACGTGAAACATTCGGAGGACCTATGGGGAAAATATTTTCATTCTTTAATCAAAAAGGCGGTGTTGGAAAAACAACCTCGGTGATCAATATAGCCACGGTTGTAGCCGGATTTGGAAAGAAGGTTTTGTTGATAGATCTCGATTCGCAAGGCAATGCTACTAGCGGAGTTGGGATAGAAAAAAATGAAAACGAATCCACAGCTTATCAACTTCTTGTGGAAAACTCGGATCCTAAGGCAAGCATTAAGAAAACAGCCATAGAAAACCTATGGATCGTGCCCTCTAACGCGCACCTTGCCGGTGCTGAGATGCACTTGATCAGCCAGGACAAAAGAGAATACGTCCTTAGAGAGCGGCTGAAAAGCATTTTGAGCGATTACGATTACATCTTTCTTGACTGTCCGCCATCGCTTGGGCTCATAAGCATAAACGCTTTAACGGCAAGCAGTTACATAATTATACCGCTTCAGTGCGAGTATTACGCGCTTGAAGGTCTCGGACAACTCCTTAACACCTATCAGCTTGTCAAAAAAAATCTAAGCGCAGACCTTGAACTCGGAGGCGTGATCCTGACCATGGCGGACGTCCGGACCAATCTCACTCAACAGGTGATCGAGGAGGTTCGAAATTATTTTAAAGAAAAAACTTTTCAGAGCGTGATCCCAAGGTCCGTAAAACTTTCCGAGGCGCCGAGCTTTGGAAAACCCGCCGTTATTTATGATCCGCACAACCGCGGATCGCTGGCCTATGCGGAGCTCGGAAAAGAATTTTTGATGCGCTTTGGTTCCGATGACGACCGCAGGATTTTTGCCCCGGCCGCGCAGGAGAACGCCGTTCCCGTTGCCGTGGAAGAAACACAGGCTGCGGAACCTACGCCCGGAACGGAACCATCTCAAACCGTTCAAATAACCCCGCAATAAATAAAAATGGCTAAAAATCAGGAGAAAAAAAAATGAAAAAAGCACTCGGCAAAGGGTTAAGCGCGCTGATCCCTGACAGTTACAAAGACCACGTGGCGGCAGAAAAAGAAATTTCCACAACAGCAGCCACCATCACCACGGAGCCGGAGGCCACCGTCCAAACGGCCGTCCTTCCGGAGAAAGACGCCGCCTTCCAGCTGATACCGATATCCCGGATCTCGCCTAATGCGGACCAGCCGCGAAAAACTTTCAACGCAGAAACCATCGAAGAACTCGCTAACTCCATCCGCGAAAAAGGCGTGTTGCAGCCGGTCATCGTAAAAAAGAAAAACGGTGAGATGTTCGAACTCGTGTGCGGCGAACGGCGGTTCCGCGCTGCGGCGCTCTGCGGCTTGAACGAGGTTCCTGCCATCATTAAAGATATCGCGGGCGAAGACTTTCTGGAATGGGCGCTGATCGAGAACATTCAAAGGGAAGATCTGAACCCCCTGGAGGAGGCGGAAGCGTATCAGCGCCTCGTGGAAGAGCGGATGATCTCCCAGGAAGAGGCCGCGAAACGAGTGGGGAAGAGCCGCGTGACGGTCACGAACACACTCAGGCTTTTACGCCTGCCCCAGGAAGTGAAACAATATCTGGCGGACGGAAGACTTTCGGCGGGACATGCCCGCGCGCTTCTGGGCCTCTTGTCCCCGGAACATCAGCGGCAAATGGCCAAAAGGATCGTCGAGGAGAATTTGTCGGTTCGTCAGGTCGAGGCCATTGTCAACCGGAGCAATGCGCACAAGCGAAAAGCGAAGTCCGCCCGGCATCTTAGCGCCGAGATCGTGGATCTCGAAACGCGCCTGACACACTTTCTCGGAACGCAGGCGAAGATCTACCCGCGCAAGAACCAGAAGGAAGGACGTATCGAGATCCAGTACTTCTCACTCGACGACCTTGATCGCGTTCTCCAGAAGATCGGCCTGCCACGAGGCTGACCGGTCGAACTCTGTACACGCCGGGCCTGCCCGGGGGCAGGGGGTGGGAGCAAGAAAAGAGCCTTTACAGGGGTGATAGACGCCGTGCTATAATTCCCGCGCTTTATCGCTTTGTATGTCGTTCTTATCATAGAGAAACAATTCCTCACAAAGACGGTAGACACCTTTCAAGCGAAGGGAATTCCGCATGGCAAAAAGTTTTTGGGTGAAGGGTTTTTCCATTCTTTTAACAATCTTTGTTTTGGCCGGCTGCGGTTCTTCATCCGGGACGGGAAGCCAGGAAGCGGAAGAGGTCAAGGTGAGCTTCTGGGGAACACCCGAGGAGATCGGTATTATTACCGATGCGCTCGCGCCGTGGAGGGAAGAACATCCCGAGATCAAGGTCGTTTTCGAGCACACGCCCTATACGGGCTACATCAGTAAGATCCTCACCCGGATCGCGGGAGGCGCAGCGCCCGACATCATTGCCACCGAGGTGGATTACTTCGTGACATTCGCGACCAAGGGCGTTCTTGAAGACCTGACGCCTTACGAGGCAGCCGACCCCAAGGGTTTTGATAAAAACGATTTTTTTCCGCAGATCATCGACCGCTTTACTTATCAAGGGAAGCTCCTGGCTGCGCCGCGCGACATCGCCCCGTTCGCCTGCGTGTTCTACAATAAAAAAGTTTTTGATGAAGCGAAGGTCCCGTATCCGACCGACGATTGGAACTGGAGCGACATGTTGCGCCTCGCGCGGGAACTCACCAAAAAAGACAGCGCCGGACGCATCACCCAATACGGATTTTATACCTGGGCCTGGCAGGATTTCATTTATGGTAACGGTGGGGGGCTCGTGGACAGCGTCAAAGATCCCACAAAAACACTGCTGGACGATGATCGCTCTGTCATGGGGATACAGTTTTACGCCGACCTGAGCAATCTTTATGATGTCATGCCGACGCCAGCGGCTTTCACGAATTTCGGGATGGGCGAGGATCGCATGTTCGCCAGCGGGCGCATCGCAATGTTCCTTTCCGGCATTTGGGAGACCCCAAGGTTCCGTAATTATAATTTTGACTGGGACGTGGCCATGTTCCCCAAAAACGACAAGGGGGTCCGGGCCTTTGGGACCGGAGGGACGGGATACGCGATCCTCAAGTCTTCCAAGCATAAAAAAGCGGCGTGGGAAGTGATCAAAGCCCTGACGGGGCCCGAGGGACAACGGCAATTTGCCATACGCGGTCTCGCCCAACCCGCGCGCATTTCCGTGGCGGAAAGCGACGCGTTCGCCGAAGATCCTTCCTTGCCCAAGAACAAAAAAATGCTGAACAAGGCGGTCCAATATACGGTTTTCAGCCCCTTTCACCCCAAGTGGCGCGAGATCGAGGAGAAATATATCCGTCCGAAACTGGACCTTATTCTCAACGGAAAGAAAACCGCCGCAGAAGCGATGAAAGAGCTCGCGCCCGAGATCAACGCGCAGCTGCAGCAACCCGAATAAAAGATCTATTTCAAAAAGAAGCCAAGGAGTTTTTGTTGTCATGCCCAGAAAGTCAAAAGAAAGAAAAAAAGCGGAAGCTAAAATGCTTTTGAAAGAAAGCGTCGGCGAAAAGAAATTCGCCTCAAAATACGGCTACTTCACGGCGGATGGGCGCGAATTCGTCATCACGCGTCCTGATACGCCGCGCCCGTGGGTGAACGTGATCTCGAACGGCGATTACGGAGTTATTGAAACACAGGCCGGTTCCGGTTTCTCATGGCGCGACAATTCGAACCTGTCACGGGTCACACGCTGGGACCAGGACCTGATCCGCGACAACTGGGGCAAATACATTTATGTGCGCGA